>JBAQEN010000528.1:0-10616 GCA_049286765.1 Methylococcaceae bacterium | reverse complement strand
CCAGTGTCGGCACCAGCATATCCAGGTCATGGCCGTCAATCGGGCCAATATAATTAAAACCGAGTTCTTCGAACAAGGTGCCCGGCACGATCATGCCTTTCATGTGTTCTTCGGTTCTACGCGCCAGTTCCCAGACACTGGGCATTTTACTCAAGACCTTCCTGCTTTCTTCGCGTACCGAGGAATACAGTTTGCTGGATAATATCTTGGTCAGATAATTATTCATCGCCCCGACTGGCGGTGAAATCGACATGTCGTTATCATTCAGGATCACCAGCAGATTGGCATCTATAGCACCCGCATGATTCATCGCCTCATAAGCCATGCCGCCGGTAATGCTGCCGTCGCCGATAATGGCTACCATCTGTTTGTCTTCCCCTTTCAGCTCCGAAGCAATCGCCATCCCCAGCGCCGCGCTGATCGAGGTACTGGAATGACCAACGCCAAAGGCATCGTATTCACTTTCCGCCCGACTGGGAAAGGCCGATACGCCATGCAGGGTGCGAATAGTCGTCATCCGCTCTTTGCGGCCGGTCAGAATCTTGTGCGGATAGGCCTGATGACCAACATCCCATACTAACTGGTCAGACGGCGTATCGAATACATAATGCAACGCAATGGTCAGTTCGACCGTGCCCAAGCCCGCCGAAAAGTGACCGCCGGAAATACTCACGGTATGGGTTAAATACTCACGCAACTCTTTCGCCAAGGGCTTGAGCTGCTCTTTCTTGAGTTTGCGAACATCGGCGGGACTGTTGATGCAGTTAAGCAATGGATAGTTAGGTAATGTGTTCATATTAATAAAGAGGTTCGCGATAGAACATCAGAATAATCCCGATCTGAAACAGGGCGGCAACAGAAATAAATCCGGCAATATCTTTGCCCGGTTTATCCAGTTTTAATTCCAGCCAGCGGCCGGTTGCCAGAATGAGCGAGAAAATACCCATTGTGGTATGGCCAACCTGGATAAGAAAAGCGCTTTTAGCTTGAAAGCCGACATGCGAATGGGTGAGCAACATTAAACCACCGAAAGCTGCCAGCAGAGGAAATACGAAGGGTAGTTTACTATCGGGGTTTTTTGTCATTCTGGCAATGAGTTCAATAATGCCAAGTACAAATACCAGCAAAGTCGCAATTCTGTGTTGCAATACTTCGCCATTATTAAAGGTACTTTCCCAGAAGCCTATTGGCCCCAATGGCCACGTTTCAGCATCACTGCGGAAAAACAGAAAGATACCGAGAAGCACAAAACCCAAGGGCCAATATTTGAATTTCTCAAAAGAGGGATGCTTTGCATAAGATAGCATGGCAAAGAAACTCATCGCCGTCAGAAAAATTCCCGCGATATTGTGATTATAATTTGACCATTCGGTTGCCGCTAGTGAAGGTACTTGACCAATGATCGCGACACGACCCGGTTCACCTGCTATCAGCGCAGTATGGCTGGGAGAACTGGTTTGGGGAATTTGAGGGTTAAAGGTATTTAACACTTCCTGCCAGCTTGCCGTCAGCGTGGGGATATCAATCGCCGGAGGTTGCGAAGCCAGACTGGCAGCGGTAAATAATAAGGTGATTAAGACAAAATTTTCCGCTTCTATGTAATAAGGGACTCTGTTATTGAGTGCATAATGGTTGCCGGAAAAGCCATATTCGATGACAGCGCTTTTATTCAACCAGGCAAAACCCAGGGCAAGCGTTAATAATGTTATTTTTACCATTAATAAATTGCCATAGCCCGTGCCGATCAGACCATTCCATGAATCAATGTATTGCAAGGCAATAGGCAAGCCAGAAATGAGAATCATGGAGACTGAGCCAATGCCATACTTGGAGAACCGGCGCAGCAATAAAGGCCATAGATTGGCTGGAATCTGTTTACCTTGGCGCAAAAGCCAGAGATTGACCAGCTGAAAAATACCGCCGATCCAGGCAGCCGCTGCCAGTTGGTGAATAACTGTCAGCGCCATTAGAATGAACTGATTTTCAAAACGTCCTGCGGCGTGCACCAGCCAGGCGCCTGAAATGATCATCGGTACGGACACAACGACGGCAGTTGTCCAGTGCGCCTTGGAAAACGGGTTTTTACTCAGATACCGGTAACAATATCCTGCTAAAAATACAGTCAGTATCGTGCGTACAATGCCGCCAATAAATTGAGTGGTGTTGGCGAATTCCGGAAATGGCCAGCGTTCAAGTACGGCAGTCATCAACCAGATTTTAAGAATTATTTTAAAAAGTTGCGCAGCGGCCAGTAAAAAACCACCTTTGTAGATAAGAGTTATGGTTTTTTGTAGCAATACGGCGTTGTATCCGTCCTGAATATGCCACGGTCGTAAAACAAAAAGCCCCCAGAACAGTCCGCCGATTGTTAATGAATAACAAATCAGATCAAATCCGCCTATAAGGGAATCGAGAAAATCAGCTATACCCGCCATTGCATGCCCTATTGAGATACAGAAAAATGAATAACGTCTTCAGTCAAATGACCATCAGCAGCGAAGACTTTGAATCTGAGAGCATAATCGCCTGATTCAAGAGGTGGAATATGGATAATAATCTGCCCCTGCTTACTGCCGTTTTCTGCGTGTAATAATTCATGTTTATCGCCTTTACGCACTAAAAATATTTGCGATAAGCCCAGTTCTATTTGAGAATTAAAAGATAGTTCTACTTTGTCCTGCCGCATAGCGTGAATGGGCGCAATTTTTAATGAATAATCAGTGATAACCGCATGAGCGAAAACCGGCGCTATCTGACCCAAGGTCAGCATTAATAGAAACAGTTTCTTCATTATCTCTTCCTCAGTGACTTTTTTTACTTTTTAAGGCATGACCTGCCAGATTCTTACCCAAATCCCAAATGGAACCGGGAATTTGATGCGTATCGGCAATAACTTTATCAAAGGCGCTGACAATATGGTCACGATCTTTTTGCGTCAGATTTAATGGCGGCAGCAGTTTGACCACGTTCATGCCGTGTCCTGCAACCTGAGTCAGTATGTGGTGTTCTTTAAATAAAGGTATGGTAATCATTTGACAGAACAAGCCTTTATTGGCGGCTTCCAACATCGCCCAGGCTGCTTTCAGAGTCAGGCTTTTCGGTGATTGAAATTCAATTGCGATCATCATGCCTTTGCCGCGCGCTTCCTTCAGGAATTCATATTTTCCAGACAACGCGTTTAAACTGTTGATAATATCAGTACCTGTTTTTAAGCTGTTTTCTACCAGTTTTTCTTCTTCCATAACATGCAAAGTGGCAAGACCTGCTGCCATCGCCAAATTGTTTTTAGCAAAGGTTGAACCGTGCACGACAGCTCTATCCATACGGTTAAAAACGCTATCCATGATTTTATGCGTCATAGCCACTGCGCCTACTGGAACAAAACCGCCTGATAAAGCTTTAGCCATACAAATCATATCCGGTTTAACGTTCCAGTGATCTATTGCCCAGAATTTTCCGGTACGTCCCAAACCTGTTTGAACCTCATCAGCGACAAACAAAGTGCCATATGTTTTACACAAGCGTTCAACTTCAGGTAAATAATTATCATCGGGTACATTAACGCCCTTACCCTGAACAGGCTCGACGATAAATGCGGCAACGTCCTTTTTGCTTAAAGCCTTTTCCAGCGCATCAAGATCATTAAAGGGTATGGGACTGCAACCCGGAAGTAACGGACCAAAACCTTCACGGAAAATTTCTTCGCCATTCAAGGATAACGCACCCATCGTCAGGCCATGATAGCCATGTTCACAAAAAACTACTTTCTCCCGTTTGGTGGTATAACGGGCGAATTTGATAGCGGCTTCTACCGATTCGGTCCCGGAATTGCAAAAAAATATCTTGTCGAGATTTTCCGGAGTCGTTTTCAACAGTTCTTTAGCCAACAACCCGCTGAGTATGGAAACGTCCAGTTGCACAAGATTCGGTAATTCCAGCGTTAAAGTCTCTTTCAATGCGTTGATAACGGCAGGATGGTTCCGGCCAATTGCAAATACGCCAAAACCGCTTAATAAATCCAGATACTCAATACCGGCCTGGTCATAAAGATATTGTCCAACAGCTCTTTGGTAATGACGGTCATAGCCTATGGTCTTTAACATCCTGACCATTTGGTTATTGAGATGCTGCTCGTGCAAATCAAATTTATCAGTGATGTGTTGAGCAATAAGTTCGGTAATGCTGAAAGTCATATTTGATGTTCAAGGTAATAGGTTCAAAGTTCAAGGTAATAAGCGAATGGCAAAAAGCAAACAGCAAACAGCAAACAGCAAACGTGTTGAATATTAGTCACTTTCGCCCTTAGCCTTTTGCTTTTCATCTTGCGCCTGGTCTTCAGTTCCAGCTTTGTGGTAAATAATTATAATTTTTTATCACAGCTAAAATCGGTGACTTTGTCAAGCTGCCTGGCAATGGATTTCAGTGTGTTCTTCGCTGCATTAAAATGCAGACCCAGTTTTATTAAGCCTGGCAAATCAGCGGGGTGACGCACCAGAAACATTAATAATTTACCTAACTCAATCTCGCCACGATTATTGAGCGAATAGTTAATGGCCAAGGGCAAGTCCATATTAACCGGATCAGCTATTACTCGGATAGCTAGAAAAGGCAAATCGTATTGTCGCGCAACTCTCGCTGTAGCGACACTTTCCATATCCAGCGCAACCGCCCCCGTTATTGAATGCAGTTGTTTTTTGTCTTTGCAGGAAGAAACAATGCTTTTACTCTCCGCAAGGCAGCCGGTATGAACACCTATAGTTGTAGCCAATAAATTTTTGGTATAGCTATGCCATTCGGTAGAGACGCAAAATTTTTCGTCAATGTAACCTTCGGCATCCATAAGTTTATCGGCTAGGATCAAATCCCCTGGTTTTAATGATGCACTGAGTGCTGCGGCACAACCCCAACTGATTAGCCGGGTTGCACCTTTAGCAACAAGCAATTTAGCTGCCGCCTCCGCATTTTCTGGTCCAGCGCATGAATAAGTCACCAGTAAATTATCAGCCATCAAAAGGCAACAGCCTTTATCAATTTTTTTTGAGGTCAGCGTGGTCAGTTCTTCAGGTAAAGCAACAACAATACCGGTGATCACTTTAGGTTAAGTTCGTTACGGTAGCGAGCCAATGCCCAAAGCGGGAAAAATTTGTCATAACCATGGTATTTAAGATAAAAAACCTTGGGAAACCCGGGCGCGGTAAAACATTTGTCGTTCCAAACGCCATCAGCTTGCTGGTTCCGTAAGATGAAATCAATACCCGCCTTTACTTCGATGCTTTGAGCTTCACCTGCTGCCATCAATCCCAATACAGCCCAGGCTGTTTGAAATGAGGTGCTAAAACGATAGCGTCCGCTATAACTTTTATCGTGATAGCTATAATTATCTTCGCCCCAACCGCCATCTTCACGCTGCACACTTTTTAACCATTTTACGGCTTTGCTATACATCGGATCATTTTTTGGTAAATCGGTTTGTTCCAGGCCAAGTAAAACAGACCAGGTACCGTAAATATAGTT
The DNA here is from genome assembly GCA_049286765.1 of Methylococcaceae bacterium. Lineage (GTDB taxonomy): Bacteria > Pseudomonadota > Gammaproteobacteria > Methylococcales > Methylomonadaceae > JAGXGJ01. The sequence goes on along the minus strand of JBAQEN010000528.1, from coordinate 5,102 downwards.
GGTTCCCCAGCGGCCAAACCAGGAGCCGTCAGGTTCCTGTTCGCAACGGATATATTCAATAGTGCGTTCTAAGGCTGGCAGATACTCAGCATGATTCTGAGCAACTCTGGCCATTAACATGGCGCAACGCGCACTGACATCCGATGTAGGAGGGTCTAGCAAGGCTCCGTGATCGGCAAAAGGGATTTCATCCAGGTAATAGTAGGTGTTATCGACATCAAAAGCGCCGTAACCGCCATTTTTGGATTGCATGCCGACTACCCAGCGGGTTGCCCGATGTATTGATTCGTCCAAGCCGGGTAAGTTGGATTCTGCCATGGCAAAGCCAACGACAGCAGTGTCGTCAACATCTGGATAATAGGGATTTTCAAACTGGAATGCCCAGCCGCCGCCAGCCAAATCAGGTTTAGAAATGCGCCAGTCGCCTGGTTCATCAGATAGTTGTTTGCTTTTAAGCCAGTCATATGCCCGAGTTAGAGCTGCTTTAGGCACGCGATTAAGCACATCTCTATCTTTATCAGCTTCTTGTAAAGCTAACGCAGCAAGCGCCGTATCCCAAATTGGAGATAAGCAAGGTTGACAATAGGCATCATGATCGTTGATAACCAGCAACTTATCTATTGCCTTGCGTGCTGTAACGACAAGCTCATGATCTTTAGGCATGCCAAGTAGCAGCAAGGCTTGATAAGCAGCCATCATGGCAGGGGAAATACCGCCCAATCCATCTTCGCCGTTTAGCCGTTCGATAATCCAGTCCTTGGCTTTTTTAATTGCAAGTTCATGTGATTTCTTCGGAACTAACGGGCGTATTGCGCGACCTAAAAAATCCAAACCCAGAAACACTTTATTTAACAGGGTTCTTTCAGGAAAATAATGCCGTTCTTTGTCAGGGTGCGTAATAAAAAGCTCTAGTATGCTTACATTGTTTGGGTTTTTAGCCGTCGCTTTTAAAGTGCAAAGGATAAACAATGGCACCATAACAGTTCTTGACCAATAAGATACTTTATCCAGATGGAACGGAAACCATTTGGGAAATAGCATGATTTCCACAGGGATATACGGAACACCGCGCCAGGGCAACTGTTCAAATGTTGCCAGCGCAATACGGGTGAAAACATTGGCCTTCGCCGCGCCGCCCTTGCTGAGGATGAAATTTCTTAATTTCACCATGTGTGGCGCCTCAATTGAATCTCCCGCCATTTTTAAAGCGTAATAGACTTTAATACTGCAACTGATATCACCTGGTCCACCGGTAAATAACGGGTAGCTGCCATCTTCAGACTGACGGGTTCTTAAATAGTTCGCGATTTTAGCCTGTAGCGGCTCATCAATCTCACCCAGATAGTGCATCATCAAGATGTATTCTGATGGAATAGTGCAGTCTGCCTCCAATTCGAACACCCAGTAGCCGTCTTTGTCCTGCAGGCTTAATAATTTATCCTGTGCTCTGCTAATGGCTTTATTAAGGTTGTATGCCTTGGAATATATCGCAGTTGATGAACTGGATACATAGCCTGTATGTGTTTGGGTAGTTGCGTCGGTAAACATAAGTACGTCCTTAAAGGTCTAAGTTGGCTTTTGAGGAAGGTGTTGAATAAGTCCACCCGGGTGTTTTCAGTTCTCGGCTGATTAAATTAAAAAGTATAGAAAGCAAGGCGTTACTGCGGCCTGCTAGCCTGGTCGCAAAAATTGTAGCTTTAACACTATTACGGCTGATTTTAACCTGGTCGGAAAGTTTGAAATCCAGATTTTGTTTGATTTTTTTTAAGGTTAAAACAGCCATGCCAAGCGCCCAGAGGCAGAAATTACGTAGTCCTGTTTCATGTACAGGAAGCAGTTGAGTGTAAATCAGCGCATTATGCAAATGACTGTGAGCAATACTGATCAAGTGCTCCAGGCCTGTTCTGAAATTTTCGTCATTGGTTTCGGGGCTGAGGCTTTTGAGATCAAAACCTGTTTCGGTAAAAATATCTTGGGGTAACCAGCAAACACCACGGTGGGCATCATCCCAAATATCTTTCAGGATATTGGTCATTTGTAGTCCTTGACCAAATGAGACAGCCAAGGTTAACAATTTGTCTCTATGTTCTGCAATTTCAGGTGAATAATGGCAAAAAAGTTTGGCCAGCATTTCGCCAACACAACCGGCGACGTAGTAACAGTATTTATCCATGTCTGCTAACGTTGCCAAGCCGTCATGCAGATTCTGAGCCTGGAAAATCGGCATACCTTCGGCCATGGTCTCTACGCAGGCGGCCAGAGCATCAATTTGATCGGGTTCAAATGTATGTGTGATTTGTATAACCCGGGGTAATACATGAATTAATGTGTGCTCAGCGGGAATCGTTTGTTCAGAAAGCAATGGCGCAAGTTCCACCGCAAAGGGCTCAGCATTATCACCTGTTTTTACAACATCAATAAATTCGGAACAAAAATATTTTTTTTGTTCAGCCGTTAATGAGACCTCATCTTCAATAGTATCAATTATGCGGCATAAGAGATAGGCATTGGCAACCGGGCCGTAAAGCTTTTCCGGTAGCTGAGGAATAGTCAGGGCAAATGTTCTGGATACGCCTTCAAGCAATAAGGTCTGAAATTCACTATCAGACGCAGAGCTGAGTGATTTGGGGTTATCCAGAGATATTCGAGTTCCGCTCATAATATTTTTGATGTCGACCCAAGGGTTTTAGTGAATATGTTTCGGTTAACGGCAATAATAGCGTGTTTGTTGGTATTTTGCAAAGTAATGTTGTTTTATTGTAAACATCCCTAATTAGTTAGGCTGCAAAGCAGATTATTAAGAATAAAAACAGTCATTTAAAGATTATTGTTGTATTTGTACAAATAGCGATAAAATAAAATCCTGCACACTGGATTTTGATAAAATCCGAGTAAAAACTGGAGTCGTCAGTTAAAAGATAGTATTCTAGTCAACATTAGATAAGCGATTGTATTATATAATAGCTAGATGATATCTACCGGTCTCTCCCGGTAAAAAGTCTTAGATGCTTGTGAATAAACAGATAATGCTTGCTTGTTGTTTAATTACTACACACTTATCGTTACTATTATCTTTATGCGGTTTCAAGATGGTCAATGGCATTAGATCATCATCAGTAAATACTATTTTGGAGGGTTTGGTCATGGGAGTTCCTTTACGTCAACAGTTGACTGTAGGCAGTTATCTAATTAAGCAAAAGTTAAAAGGGGTTAAGAAATATCCTTTAGTGCTAATGCTGGAACCGTTGTTCCGCTGTAATCTTGCATGTGCAGGCTGTGGCAAAATTGATTATCCTGACAACATTCTCGATAAACGGCTATCGTTTGAAGAATGTATGCAGGCTGTTGATGAGTGTAACGCACCCATGGTGTCGATTCCTGGTGGCGAACCGCTGATACACAAAGAGATGCCGCAAATCATTGCGGGTATTGTTTCACGAAAGAAATACGTTTATTTATGCACCAATGCCCTGTTGTTGAAAAAAAGGATTGATGACTATACACCCTCTCCTTATTTGACTTTTTCAATCCATTTGGATGGCATGCAGGAAAGGCATGATGCTTCGGTTTGCCAGGAAGGCGTGTTTGATCGGGCAGTTGAAGCAATCAAGTTGGCGTTAGGAAAAGGCTTTAGAGTCACGATTAACTGTACACTTTTTCAAGGTGAAAAATCTCAGGAAGTTGCTGATTTTCTTGATTATGCAATGGAATTGGGCGTTGAAGGAGTAACCATAGCCCCTGGATTCAGTTATGAGCGTGCGCCACAGCAAGATGTGTTTATCAAGGGTAAAGAAGTTAAGGATTTGTTCCGGGGCATTTTTAGAATAGGTAAAAATCGCAAGTGGAAACTAAACCATTCCTCACTATATCTTGATTTTTTAGCCGGAAACCAAAGCTATGAATGCACGCCCTGGGGCAATCCTACGCGAAATGTATTTGGCTGGCAAAAACCCTGTTATTTACTCGCTGATGAAGGAAATGCGGCAAGTTTTCAAGAACTTCTGGATACCACGCCCTGGGAAAAATACGGCAACGTTAATAATCCTAAATGCGCAAGCTGCATGGCTCATTGCGGTTATGAAGCGACTGCCGTTGAAGATACACTAAGGCGCCCGCTTAAGGCGTTGCTGACTGCTATCAGAGGCCCTAAAACTGAAGGCGACATGATACCGGAACCTCAACCCCAGTTCTTAGTCAAACAACCTCATTCAACACTTGCAGGCATTCCTGTCAGAGTTGAAATGGCTGATTGACAAGCGTTACCTGATTACTAAATTTGCTTCTTTAGCAATCAGGTGCGTCAGCTTAAGCCAATCAGTATGCTATAGTTTTTACGAGATTTTGTGTATGGTTTTAAAAAATATCAGGTTAGCAGTTTTACTTATTTTCTGTTTATTCTCTGTAGTCAATACCTTTGCTCAGGATAGTAGTGGAGCAAGCGCAAGACAAGTTGTCGAGAAGTTTCAGAATGAACTTATAGCTGTTATGAAAAACGGCAAGCAACTGGGATTTTCCGGAAGATATGAAAAGCTATTCGATCCAGTGTCAAATAGTCACGACTTAACTAAAATTGCCCGTATTGTTGTGGGTAAAGAGTCGGAAAAGTTATCCGAGGCGCAACAACAAAAGCTGGTCGAGGTATTTAGCCGCTTTAGTGTTGCGTCTTATGCGCATAACTTTAAAGACTACTCAGGAGAATCATTTGTATTTGATTCAGAGGAAGAAACTGCAAGAGGGGGTGTCGTCATACATTCTCATCTGGTTATTCCTGGTGATAAACCTGTTAAATTTGATTACATGTTAAAGGAAAAAGGTAATAGTTGGCGCATTATCAATATTATTGCTAACGGCGTTAGTGACTTGGCCTTGAAAAGATCAGAATACACTACTATTTTACAACGTGAAGGCTTTGATGCTTTAATAGCAAAGATAAACGAAAAAATTGATAATTATTCAAAACTATAGCCAACAAGATTTTATGCCAATGAACAAACCCACCAGTTGCAAGCGTAACATTAAATTTCAACAAACCTTCTTAAGCGCGCTTATTGGGGTTGTCGTCACTTTGGGCGGTTGTGCGACGACTAAAGTCGCTGATCAGC
>JBAQEN010000527.1:0-1680 GCA_049286765.1 Methylococcaceae bacterium | reverse complement strand
TTAGTAAGCATTTGACCAAACCATAGGGAAAACTAGCGGCCATTTCGACATCATGGGCATTGCCGACCCATTTGAAATATAATACAAATTCTCAACAATAAATAAAGATAGGAATAATTCATGAAATACAAAAAATTAGTCTTCGCGTTCGCTATTGCAACCTTCAGCTTGCCAGCGCTGTATAACGTGGCACAAGCGGAAACACCAGCCCCTGTTGCCGCACCGGCAGAAGCGCTTCCACCGGAAATTACCGGGCAAGAAAAAGAGCTAGAACTGTTTCGCTCCAGTTTACGCATGGAAAAATGGAAATTCGTTAAGCAGGCGATGGCTCTTAACGGGGAAGAAGAAAAGAAGTTTTTATCCCAGTACAATAAATATGAAGCTGACTTGAAAAAGTTGAATGACAAGCGTGTAGCAATAATTAAGGATTATGCAGCTAACTTCGAAAAAATGAATGACAAGGAGGCTGGCGAACTCGTCAAACGTTCGTTTGAATTTCGCAAGCAGCGGAATGCGCTCCTAGAGAAGTATTACGGCAAAATAGCAAAAGCAACCTCGAAGGTTATTGGGGCACGTTTTCTACAAGTAGAGAGCGTTTTCCAAGGAGCCGGTGACGTTGCTATTGGTTCTGAAATTCCTTTGATGTCGAAATAGCAATAAGGATTGAGGAAATAATTACTTGAAAAAACGCTTCTAATTCTTTCCACATACAGCGTCCACTTTTCCAGTTAAGTAAATTCATACGTAATTTTAAAACGATAAGATTACTGGTAAAGTTGGACTTTCTTTACTGGCGATTATTGGACGCTCTTTTACCGGTTCTGGCAACTTAACAACTAAAACCGCTGTACATGCGGCTTTTTTGTGCTTACTGTTACTGCCTTATAGAACCCCTGGCCGAAATCTCCTCCCACCGACCTATACCGTCGCGGTGACTTCTGAAAAAGACGCTCCCTCAGGAGCAAAAAAAGCCTACCTGTTACAGTAAGCCCTTGATTTACTTAGCTCCCCCGGACGGGCTCGAACCGCAGACCTAGAGTGATTAACAGTCGCAAGATATAATAACTGAGCTACACTGGCGAGGTCATTGATAATACACACTAAAGCAGGCCGGCATCATTTAATTACGGTGCTGATTTTTTATGCATACACATCACCTGCTGCTTTTGATAGGTTGAGCTGGTTAAGTCAATGTTACTGCTCTTTTGTCCAATTACGCTTGTATCGGATAATTACTTTAGATTTTTCTTTAGCCGGCTGGACAATTTTTTGAGGGATAACTTGAAGTTGCGCTTGAAAGTAAGCGCTATAATTGTTAGATGGGGTCATGCGTCTCTTGTTGTTGAAAATTGGATAGTATTACTATGAACAGGGTTAAAACCACCGGCCATAGTCGGTTAGCTTTATTAATGCTTGTTAATGCGGTCTACAATAGACCTTATCAAGGCTGGTAAATTTGAAAATTACTAAATGAAGAACAGAACGAGGAACCACACAAGAAACTTCGAGTTGGTAAACAAAGTGAAATCAGATTTTTCTAGCTGTCCCGATTATAGGCCTATTACGAGGCTTGTCAAACTTAAGCCTCTTCCAATGCTAAATGAGTCTGAAGGAGTTCCGTATTTCTAACGGGCAATGAGTCTGACAAATGCTTAAATCTCGTTCATGATAAGAGAATGA
>JBAQEN010000526.1:0-1895 GCA_049286765.1 Methylococcaceae bacterium | reverse complement strand
AATGTAAATTGTTGCGGCTGAACATTGAAGAAAACAATTTCTTCATCCCCAAAGCAAAAAACCGGGAAGAACGAATTTCGCAAGTTATTGAGGCTAGTGACCAACAGCCTGGCACGGGCGGTGAAATGTCAGCCTACAGTAATGAAGGCAAGGGGCATGAGCCGGGAGCGGCAAGCTTTGCCTACATCCCTGTAGGCGAACAAACCTGGATCAACGTGCAGGAATATGAACCGCCGAAAAGTATCGATCAGCACAAAGCGAATCAGAGACTGGCGGGCTTATTAGCAGAAATACCGGGAATATTCGGGATTAACCGCGACCAGGTGTTCCTGAAAATACGCCGCAGGCAAAAAAGCACCGGTCAGTACGAAAAACAAGGCGATCAAGGCCATTTCCATAGTATTGAGGAAGGCGGCTGTAAACTGCTGGTGAACTTTGAAGATTATCTGGACACGGGCTTATTCCTGGATCACCGGCCGATTCGGCTATTGATTCAACAACAGGCCAGGGGCAAACGCTTTTTAAATCTCTTTGCCTATACCGGCAGTGCGACGGTACATGCAGCAATCGGTGGCGCCAAGTCGACCACGACGGTTGATATGTCCAACACCTATATCAACTGGGCCAAAAACAACATGGCTCTGAATAAAAATCAGGGTGAACATGAGTTTATTCAGGCAGACTGTCTGGAATGGCTGGAGCGTGAAGCCAGACTCCCTTATAGTCGACAGTATGATTTAATTTTCCTCGACCCGCCCACTTTCTCCAATTCAAAGCGGATGGATGACGTGTTTGATATACAGCAAAACCATGTACAGCTCATTAACAACGCAGTTGCATTGCTGGCGCCCGCAGGCGTTTTATATTTTTCCACCAATTTCAGGCGCTTTAAAATCGACAGCCTGGCTTTGTCTGAGTTAAATATAACAGATATTACAGCGGCAACCATTCCGGAAGATTTTGCCCGCAACCCCAAAATTCACTATTGCTGGAAGATACAGAAATGATGCGTAGAGTTAAAATTCTGGTCACTGGTCGTGTGCAAGGCGTTTACTTTCGCCTCTTTACCCAGAACAAGGCAAAACATTTTTCTATAAACGGGCATGCGAGAAACCTTCCTGACGGCCGGGTTGAAATCGTTGCCGAAGGCGACAATATGACTATTGAGAAGTTTATTAAATGGTGCCACAAAGGGCCAGCCACAGCTAGGGTCGATCATGTTGAAATTGCTGAACTGGAAGCGGATGACGAATTAACAACTTTTGAAATCAGATAATCTAATCGGATAAAGTATAGTGATAGTTCAGTCCTGAATTAGGTCCAAAATGATTTTACAGCGCTATCAAACAGGATTGCTTCGTTGTCCTGGAACCTCAATTTGCTATTAATAAGCGTTCGCTGCCCATTTGAAAAAATTACAGCAGCCTATTCCGATCAGCAATAGATTATTTTAGTTATGTAGTAATACAGGCAAGAAAAATATCACTCAGTTTTTATCAGGCGAGCAAATTTTTCGACAACCATTCAAGGTCAATTTTTAGTGTCGGAATGTCATGCCATGAAACCAGGGCTTGGTTATAATCAATTCTGTTATAATACCGGGCAACCTCAAGCTATGCGAATACCGTAATTGCAATTAATGTTGCCGAAGTTTATCTGTTCAGCATAACGCCTTAATAACCTCATAGCCGAATTTAAGTACTGTGGATTTAAAACATATCAGAAATTTCTCTATCATCGCGCATATCGACCATGGTAAATCAACGCTTGCGGACCGTTTTATTCAAATTTGCGGGGGCCTGAGCGCTAGGGAAATGTCGGCGCAGGTTCTCGACTCCATGGATATTGAAAAAGAGCGCGGTATTACCATTAAAGCACAGAGTGTTACGCTGGAC
>JBAQEN010000525.1:0-1636 GCA_049286765.1 Methylococcaceae bacterium | reverse complement strand
GAGTTTCCCGATAGAGGCAGTATCCCCAAGGAGTTGCTGTCTCTGGGGATTCGGCAGTATCGACAGGTAATTGAAAAGCCTTATCGAATTATTTATGAAACATTTGTCGATAAAATTGTAGTCCATGCAGTACTCGATGGACGGCGCGATATGCAAAGTTTACTCATGCAACGTATTTTACGTGGATGAGGTTATGTCTGTTTTGGACTGGACATTTGCTGCGGCTACGTTTGTTGATGATTGCGAGAATTTATCTTAGAGGCTTTGTAAAGTTCACTCTGCTTACCTACATCCCTGTAGGCAATGCAAAGTCTCCACTTCCAAAAATAAGGACCAGTATGCTGCCACCCCTAAAACCCATCACCATGAAAGAACGCGTCTCCATGGTTTTTATCGAAAAAGGTCAGGTTGACGTTAAAGATGGGGCTTTCGTAGTCATTGACGAAACCGGCATCAGAACCCATATCCCGGTCGGCAGTATCGCTTGCATCATGCTCGAACCGGGGACGCGGGTTTCTCATCATGCCGTCGCCTTGGCCGCCAGAGCCGGAACCTTGCTGGTTTGGGTCGGCGAGGCCGGGGTTCGGCTTTATGCTTCCGGTCAGCCGGGCGGCGCGCGTTCGGATCGATTGCTGTATCAGGCCAAGTTGGCATTGGACGATGTGGCGCGCTTAAAAGTAGTCCGTAAAATGTACGAAATCCGCTTTGGCGAAAAGCCGCCGGAGCGGCGTAGCGTTGAACAACTGCGCGGCATAGAAGGCGCTCGCGTTAAAAAAATCTACCAGTTATTAGCTAAACAGGCCGGTGTGGAATGGAAAGGTCGTTTGTATGACCAGACGGAATGGAACAACAGCGATATGCCGAACCGCTGCATCAGTTCCGCAACGGCCTGTTTGTATGGTATCAGCGAAGCCGCGGTACTGGCGGCAGGCTACGCGCCTGCCATCGGCTTTATTCACACTGGAAAACCTTTGTCATTCGTCTACGACATTGCCGACTTGTTCAAGTTTGATGACATTATTCCCCATGCTTTTAAAATCGCCGCCAAAAACTATGGTGATCCGGAAAGGGAGGTTCGCTTGATGTGTCGGGATATTTTTCGGCAAAGTAAAATTCTCAGAAAAATCATCCCCACTATAGAAGAAGTCCTGGCCGCCGGTGAACTCGAACTACCAAAACCCGCAGAAGAAAATATCGCTCCTGCTATTCCTAACCCGGAGAGTATCGGCGATGTTGGTCATCGTAGTTGAAAACGTCCCGCACCGATTAAGAGGGCGATTAGCTGTTTGGCTGATTGAGATTCGGGCGGGCGTTTATGTCGGCGATTTATCGGCCAAAGTCAGGGAAATGATTTGGTCGCAAATTGAAGACGGTATTGAAGAAGGCAACGCAATTATGACCTGGAGCACCAATACCGAATCGGGATTTGATTTTCTCACGCTGGGCGAAAACCGCCGTCTGCCGGTCGAGTTTGACGGACTCAAACTGGTTTCTTTTTATCCGGTTGAAGACCAAAAGGATAAAGATGCTCTTTAACAATTTATTGGTAAAAAACGGCTATTTTTTTTGGTGGGAAAGCCGGAGTAGTTATTTCGGTTGATTTACAATGTGTTATGATCAGTGCGTTCCCCACACC
>JBAQEN010000524.1:0-2102 GCA_049286765.1 Methylococcaceae bacterium | reverse complement strand
GTATAGAGCACCGTACCCTGAAGATTCCTGAACGTGACCATTATTTCACTGAACTTTAAGGGCCAGAATCAATGTATTGGAGCACAAACGCTGACTGGTGATTTCATCGGGTACTCGAATTTGCCGGAATCAGCCATCGTAGATGGAGGCGCCCATTTTGCGTTGACAGGAAAAGTTTCTGTTCTCCCTATTGATCTGCACCATTGCCTTGTTTTTCATCTATGTTGGAACTGTTGTCAGTGTCGATGCCGCCGCTTTCGTCAGAGTCTAAAGGATCTACTTCGTGTGGAGAATTTCCGTCGTGAATCAGATACTCACGATGTTGCTGATAGGAGCTTTTTAAAAATTCGTAGCGATCGCCATCGGTTGCTTCGTTAACCACTTTTTCAGAAGCCATTACTCCGGCACGATAATCCGTCACATCCAGCGCGCTGGTGCCTGCTGATGCGGCAGTTCCTGCAAAACCGCCGAAGATAGAAACATAGGTTATTGGATCCATCATGGCATCACCAATCAACCCTATAGTATCTCTGGGGGAACTGGGACCAAAAAATGGCAGAACCAAATAAGGACCGGACGGTATTCCCCAATAGCCCAAAGTTTGACCAAAGTCTTCATCATGTTTAGGCAGGTCAATTTTACTAGCCCAGTCAAAAATACCCGCAACCCCGGCCGTTGTATTGATAATAAAACGGCTGATGTCCATCCCGCCTTGCAGCAATTTAAACTGTAAAATATCGTTGATGGTGACGCCTATATCATTAATGTTGCTGAAAAAATTAGTCACACCATCATCAATGGCTTCATTGGTTACAACCAAATAGCCTTTGGCAACTGGTTTTAATATATGTTTGTCGAAGCCATCGTTAAAAGACTGCGTACCTTTATTCCACCCTTGCCAGGGATCATCTTGCTCAGCCTCTTCGATCGTGGCGCTAGCACAACCCGTTAGCATCAAAGCCGCTATGATGCAGGTTGATAATGGAAACCTAGTAATGATAATCTGTTGCCAATTCATGAGTAGACTCTATTGTGGGTTGGTCGGGTTTGTTGACTTTTCGATCTGAATTTTGATGCCCGATTATACAGCAGTCAATTGCTTGTTGTATTAGCTTTTCGAACTCCATAGAGGTTTGTAAAGTGCTTCTATGAGTTGAAACCGAGATATTCTCGCGCACCGATTATTTAATCATTTACACACAAATTTACCGGTTCGATCTTTGCTATTGCCGATTCCCGTTAACGAAAGCGGCAGATAATTACAAAAACTGGAAAATTATAAACTTTCACGGTAGGCTAACTGATATATCGCTTTGCGATGGTTCTACCTGCAATTCACAAACAAGAATTAATTATCAGGAGCTTTTATGCAGATTCTCGGCGTAGATATAGGTGGTTCAGGCATTAAAGGCGCTATTGTTGACACGATAACGGGCGAGCTCGTCAGCGATCGACACCGGATTCAGACGCCCCAGCCTGCAACGCCGGACGCTGTTGCAGAAGTTCTCGCACAGCTTGTCCTTCATTTTGACTGGACCGGATCTGTGGGCTGTGGTTTCCCCGCCGCTATTCAACACGGTGTAGCCCGGACTGCGGCTAATATAGCGTCATCGTTTATCGGCACCCATATCGATAAGTTGTTTTCAGAAGCCGCAAAATGCCCCTGTTTTTGCCTGAATGACGCGGATGCAGCAGGTCTGGCGGAAATGCATTTTGGCGAAGGCGTAGGTCAATCCGGCGTGGTATTGCTTATAACAATTGGCACCGGACTGGGCACTGTATTTTTCACTGATGGAAAATTACTGCCCAATACCGAATTAGGCCACTTGTATTTGAAAAATGGAAAACAGGCAGAGCATTATGCATCGGATGCCGTTAGAAATACCGAAGGCCTGAGTTGGAAACGCTGGGGCAACCGTTTCAACACTTATCTTACGATGATGGAAGAACTGTTTTGGCCTGATCTGATTATTCTTGGCGGAGGCGCCAGTAAAAGGTTTGACAAGTTTAAAGGACAAATCACCGTAGAAGCACCGGTAAAGCCAGCCGCCTTTTTAAACCAGGCGGGCATTGTCGGTGCTGCATTGTATGCACAATCGAAA
>JBAQEN010000523.1:0-4283 GCA_049286765.1 Methylococcaceae bacterium | reverse complement strand
ATTATGGTCCGATCCTGATCCAGACGGCAATCAATCTTCATCACCTACAGCAAGCGGCAATATCGAACCTGGAGATTTATCAAATTTTTCTTATACGCTCAATATAACGTATCAGCGAGCACTGGATTCAAGTTACATACGGATTGTTTCGGCCGCAACTGAAACTCACGACAACACCATTAGTGCGACAAACGAGCAATATGTTAAAGTTCAGACAATTTTAAACGGCGGCTCGGCGTTTAATGCCCCCCCCTTGGCAATGAATGGTTGCCTGGATAACGTACTTGGATCGCCCGACGTTTATGTGGGCGCACGTCCTGACGGCATTGCCGCAGGAACATCCGACCCGAGAAATCAAGGTAGATGGGGCGATGGCAACGATGCTGACAATCCATGCTTAAAACAAGGACACTTGAATCCACATGGCGGCCAACCTGCAGGCGCTTTGTTTACTCCCGGAACAGCTTGGGAGTATATTTTTGGCGCCTACACACGCGAACAAATCAAGGCAAAAGCCGATGCGGAAGTTGCCGCCGGAGTAACTGACAGTAACCGCAATTATGTTTGGGTATCGGACCCAGGAAATTTTAACAGATCGTTGGGAACAGCAAACCACCCCGTTATTTTAGTATTTGATGAGGCTGCTCAATGTCCAGCTATCAATGGCAGTCCGACCATTTATGGGATTATTTTTGTCGATTACCCCTGTACTGCCAACGGTTGGGGTGGAACAGAGATTTATGGCAGCGTTATCGTAAACGGAAACATTTCCAAGTTGAATTCAAATACCGACATTCACGATTGGTCAGATCCAATGACAGATAGCACTATCAAGTTAGGCGACAGCTTTATTGACGGGATTTATAAAATCCCCAATACCTGGAAAGATTTTTAATGACCCGAACAGCCTGTATCGAGCGTAATGGAATACGGAAAAAATGCGCCACGGATTACGCTATGGCTCATCCGGGCTTAATTGACCGGTATGGACAATTAGGCAAAATCGAGCGGCAACACTAATTATTTTCAGCTGAGGCGGAAAATTTATGAAAAAAAAACTACCTATAAAAATTTCCGGCTTCTCTCTTATTGAAGCGCTGATTGCCGCCTTGATCGTCGGCGTGGGCATGTTGGGGCTGGCCAAGCTGCAAGGGGAATTGTTTATCAGCAGCTCAGATAGCCGGATGCGTACACATGCATTGAATCTGGCGCAAGATAAAATTGAAGATTTTAGAAAAGTTGCCAATAAAGACGTATATGATGAGAATTTTATAGGTGGCTCAACATACCAAGATACCAAGTCGGCAGGTTCAGGTTCCTCCAGTGCAAACTTTACCCGTACATGGACTATCACCGATATTGGAAATTACAAACAGATTTCAGTCACTGTCAGCTGGACTGATAGTAAAGGCGTCAACCAGAATGTGCAATTGACGTCCAATGTCGCCGAAGGTCAACCCGTTAATTCGGGGATTTTATTAGCGCGTCAGAGTACCACTTCAACGGCGCCGACAGCGACTACAGCCTCAACTACAACCTCAACTGCCGAGCCAACAAGCACAACTGAGCCAACAACAACCACGACTGAGCCAACAACGACTACAACCGCATCAACAACTACAACTGCGTCAACAACAACTACGACTACAGTCGCAGGTGGCTGTTCAGGTCTTGTTACAGCAGCTATTGTTACAGGCTCTTTTCAAAGCGCAAATAATCTTGCACTTGGTGCTCAGTTTAGGATTAATACTAATCCTCTGGCTGTTTGCACAGTGATAGCGATTAATGGTCTGTTGTCTGCAAAATCAGGCACATATATTTGCAGTATACAGAATTTAAATCCGGCTATTGTCTCGCTTAGTGTTGGCGGGAAAACAATCGACTTAAGCGTTAATCTGGCATTATCAGATATACCGCTCCCCCCTCTGGTAGGTCTACTAAGCTCGCTACTCAAGCCTCTAAACCTGCCGCCCGATCTGGTGTGTGTAAAAGCCAACGTAGCCCTTCCTATAACAATAGATTCCAACCTTAACGTAACAATAAACCAGCTATAGGATGTGCTAAGAGACGAAGCGCATCATTCGCGTGACATAAGGGTGCAAATCCATGACTGACTATCGTCGTGTTTACTGCTGTATCATGCTATCTCGGGAATCGTTTCGCGGACTAGATAAGACGGCCGCGCCTTAATTTCATTGAAAAGCTGGCCTATATAAATGCCCAGTAAGCCTAAGCCAAGTAGATTGGCTGAGCCAAAAATTAATATGACCAGTGTTAATGATGTCCAGCCGGATACGGCTATGCCGCTTAGCCAGGAATACAAGGCTTGAAATCCTAACAAGACCGAAACCAGCAAGCCGAATATACCGGTGGCAAACAAATAGTACAACGGTTTGGCGCTGTATGAAACCAGCGCGTGTAAGGCCATTTTGACCAAGCCAATATTGTTCCAGTGGCTAACTCCTGCAAGCCTGCCGGGTACGGCAAAAGCGATCGGATAGCTTTCCACACCCGTCCAGGTGGTCATGCCACGAAAAAAACGGATTTTTTCAGGGCACGCCAGTAACGCGCTAACTACTTTTCTATCCAGCAGCCTGTAATCTGCGCTATTGATCAAATCCAGGCCCGATAAGCGGTGCATAAGCGCGGCAAACAGGCTTGCACACACGCGGGCAAAAAAGCTGTCGTTGGAACGTTCCTTTTTACAGGCGACTATCAGACCATAACCTTGTTGCCATGCTTGCAGCATTTTTGGCAACAGTTCCGGCGGATGCTGGCCGTCGCCGTCCATGACCACGACCGCCAGGCCCCGGGCTTGTTCCAAACCGGCCAGAATAGCGGCTTCCTTGCCAAAGTTACGGGTAAAGCGGATGCCGCGTATTTCAGCGTGTTGTGCGGCAAGTTGCTGAATACATGCCCAGGTGTCGTCCTGACTGCCGTCGTCGATAAAAAGAATTTCATAACCAATCGTTAAAGTGTCGAGTATCCGGTTTAGCTCTTGCCAAAAAGGGGGCAACACGACAACTTCGTTATAGACCGGAATGACTATGCTCAAAGTGATGTTTGAGTTCATGGTTTTTGAAATACCTAAAATTTGCAGATAATGAAATTGCTTAGTATCAATATTAATTCGACTATGGCTTTTAATTCTACTTTGTCAGATTTCATCATCACACAATCCAAGCCCGTCATTCCGGCATGGATTGCCGGAGCCGAAGACCGCGAAGCGAATCCAGGCTCCATGGATGGATTTGAGCTTACCATCCATGGCACTGGATACCCGCTCCTGGCGGGTATAACGAGCCTAAGTATAATCTGGCTAAGTAGAATTAAGTAAATGCCGTAAAAAGACATAGCTGTATGCTCACTTAAACATTGCAGTAGTGTAGTTGATAATCCGGTATTGATAAGCCATAGACCAAAGTAACCCGATGCTGAATACTTGATATGCGTCAAGGGACTGTTGATTGTTTTCATTGCTGGTTCAATGCGCGGGTATATCTGTGTTGCGGATAATCGCTACGCAAACGCAGCTCTAAGACCAGGGCGGCTCCCGTCTGGTTATCCAGACGCTGTAACCGGGCCAGGGTATAAAGACTTTCAGGCAGCCAACGGCCTGTATATTGATCGGCAAGCTTTTGGTAGCGCTGCTTGGCAGCGCTCCGGTTGCCTGCCAGTTCATGCGCTTTGGCTGCCCAAAACAAGGCTTCCTCCTGAGCAGCAGGACTGCTGCGGCGGCCTTCGATGCTATCAAAGTCTATCGAGGCCAATTTATAATCTTGGCGACGCATGGCTTGCCAGGCGCTGCGATAATAACGCTCCGGGTTATTTTCGTACGCTTCGAAATTGATACCGGCTAGCAAAGCCAGCCATATCAACAAGGCTTTACCCATAGCGGGAGATAGTCCTCTTTGCTGTGCCTGCGAGTTCATTTGCGTCAGCTGTAATAATTGCGTTAATAAATTTGCGCCAGCCGATCGGGTCCTTTCTGCCCAATCCGGTTTAATGGTTATTAATAATTGCAAGACAACAATACACACTGCAAAAAAACTGGTGCTTATTCCCCAACGGCCGATAGCAGTAGTGCCGTAAACCAGCTCTACTCTAGTGGTCTCTGGAACAACCAATAGATAACCCGGTGCAGCAAGATAGATTTTACCCTTGCCAGTCAATTGCCACCTGGGATGAAAAGCAATTTTAACGATATGTGCCGCCCCCGGTTGATCGGTGGAAAACACTATTTTTTCACGCTCAAAATTTAACAGTTTAATCGTTGCGGATTT
>JBAQEN010000522.1:0-2262 GCA_049286765.1 Methylococcaceae bacterium | reverse complement strand
GGGTTGGGGTGAGGGGATATAATACCCAAGCTATTTTGTGCTCGTTCCTAAGCAGGAAAAATCCCTGTCGATAAATACCGGTCGCCCCGGTCACAAATAATCACCACAATCACCGCATTTTCAACTTCTTTAGACACTCTTAATGCTGCAGCAACCGCACCACCCGAAGAAACGCCTGCAAAAATACCTTCTTCAGACGCTAAATCGCGGGTAAGGTTTTCAGCTGTTTGTTGATCGACATCGATAATCCTGTCAACGCGATCAGCCTGATAGATCTTGGGTAAATATTCTTTGGGCCACCGTCTGATACCCGGAATTTTAGAATCACCTTCCGGTTGTACTCCGATAATCTGAATCGAAGGATTTCGTTCCTTGAGAAACCTTGAAGTCCCCATAATTGTGCCGGTAGTGCCCATTGCGCTGACAAAATGAGTCACTTTGCCCTGTGTGTCCTGCCAAATTTCTGGCCCCGTACTTTCATAATGAGCGAGTGGATTATCGGGATTTGCAAACTGATCCAGAATCCGCCCCTTGCCCGCCGCTTCCATTTCCCTGGCTAAATCAATTGCCGCTTCCATACTGCCCGCAGCGGGCGTTAAAATAATTTCCGCGCCGTAAGCTTTCATCGACGCTTTGCGTTCGTCGCTCATATTGTCGGGCATAATCAAGGTCATTTTATAACCCTTGATGGCTGCCACCATCGCCAGAGCGATGCCGGTATTGCCGCTGGTTGCTTCTATCAAGCGGTCACCGGGTTTAATTTCGCCTCTTTCCTCGGCATGTTTGATCATGCTGAGCGCTGGAAGGTCTTTGACCGAGCCAGCCGGATTATTGCCTTCCAGTTTGGCCAGAACGGTATTGCTGGTATTGCCCGGCAAACGTTGCAGCCTGGCTAAAGGGGCATTGCGAACAAAAGATTCAATGGTAGGGAATGTCATGGCGGTTAGTCCAATATGAAAAAGTTAATCCGGATTATCCCATAAAAACGAAGAATCAACATAACTCCAACAACAGTTTGAGAAGGCAGTAGGTGAGCACAACGAAACAAGTCTGATAACTAATAAGCGTGTAGAATCAGGAGAAAATAGCCTTCACATAGCCGTTAAGCAATATGATATGCTTGATTCTTTACAAGCAGTTCCTTAACGAGGTGAATCATGTCCAGCGTACTTAAACAAACTCACTATACTGCCGAAGAATACTTGACTCTGGAACGTAGCGCGTCTTATAAAAGCGAATTCCACGATGGTCAAATCTATGCGATGACCGGCGCAAGCCGGGAGCATAATTTGATAACGGTTAATATTGCCGGAGAATTGCGGAGCCAACTTAAAAAACGACCCTGCGAAGCTTACATGAACGATATGCGCGTCAAGGCAGCCGAGGCGCGCAGCTATCATTATCCTGACATTGTTGTTGTGTGCGGTACACCACAATTTGAGGATGCACAGGTGGATACCTTACTTAACCCTACGGTGCTGATTGAAGTGCTGTCGCCTTCAACCGAAGCGTATGACCGGGGCGGCAAATTCGCTCATTACCGTAAAATTGCTACACTTCGTGAATATCTGCTGGTAACGCAAGACCAGGCAAATATTGAACGCTATGCGCGGCAAGGGGACGTTTGGATATTAACGGAAGCGGCGGGGCTTGAGGCTTATATGCCGCTGGAAAGCATAGACTGCGTTCTCAGCCTGCGAGAGGTATACGACAAAGTTCTGGATGATGCGGATAATATTTAGGAGGCAAGTTACCGCACAGTTAGTTTTACTCTGATCATTCATTTTGAATATCCTTTATTTATTGCTACCTGATTTGCTTGGCAACCATTTCTTAGGGGAAGAGCAATCAACATATTCTATTTTGTCAGAGCTGATCCAATGGGCTCAACACACCACCTCCCGACTTTGTTCAATACATGAGTATAAATAATCGTCGTAGCCATATCGATATGCTATATACGGGCTTGCTTTTTTGTCTTCATCTTCATTCTTTTGGTATTATTGACTATAAGTATATCCGCAAAAATTCATTCTATCTGTACTCTTCCAATCCATTCTCTCGCTATAACATTTATCCATTGTACGACGTTCTTCTGGAGTTAGGTCATAGTCATCTATTTCTTTTTTCGGGTCTAATCCCATGATGATTAGATCATTTCTATGTTTTTCGGGGGTTTTTCCTCTTTTTCGTGCCGACTCTCGCCGCTTCTCTCTATGGGGCCTATCGTATGCTTGTGAAGCTTGAACCAAACAATCGAAC
>JBAQEN010000521.1:0-6622 GCA_049286765.1 Methylococcaceae bacterium | reverse complement strand
CGGGTGGTTATGGCGCGGCGCCGCCCTGGTTTAGAAATCAACCGGGTGAAGAAGTGACCGTGCGGGTTGATTCCAAAGTCGTTGAGGATTTGGAAGAAGGCGGTACGAAGGATGAAACCAGACGCTTACGGTTTATTCTGGACACAATCGGCAAAAAGACCTGGCTGGGCGGCAAAATTCCTGAAGAATGGTCAGAATTGGTTCGCAAAAATAACGACAAGGCTGCCAGCGATAACAATGACGGTAGTTACAAATGGATGGATGAGAAAGTACCGCCTGGACGTAATATTCGCTGCATTATTTCGGTGGCCATGCTGGCGGAGGGCTGGGACGCCAATACCGTTACGCATATTGTCGGCTTGCGTCCGTTCGGTTCCCAGTTATTGTGTGAACAGGTAGTTGGCCGCGCACTACGCCGCCGCAGTTACGCGCTCAATGAAGAGACCGATCAATTCGAAGAGGAAACGGCGAAGGTATTTGGCGTTCCTTTTGAATTGGTACCCTTTAAGGTTTCTCAAGGGAAAGATAAACCACCGCCAAAAGAGCCGCATCATATTTTCAGCGATCCGGAAAAGGCTCAATTTGCAATCAGCTTTCCTATCGTTGAAGGCTATTTTAGTCCGCAAACGTTTGAGGTTAATATCGTCTGGAGCCAGGTCGCGCAGTTAACCATTGATCCCAAAGAAATTCCGGATCAGGTTGAATTGAATTCACTCACTTCATTTGATGGTAGCTTGGCTAAATATGGGCCGGGGCAAAGACCTATTCTTACCCTTGCAGAATGGCGCAAACAATTCCGCTTGCAACAAGTGGCGTTCAGTCTCGCCAAAGAGGTCTGTAAACGTTGGGAGTCTGAACAAGGTTGTTTTGAGAATAGTGATTCCGCCATTACTCCGCAAGTGTTGTTTCCTAAGGTGGCTTATGCCGCCAAACGGTTTTTGCTGGAGAAAGTCATATGCGTAGGCACCGCGCAACCCTGTGATGTGTTGCTGGTGGGAACATATCAGCAAGCTGCGGTTAATGCGCTTTTTGAAGCCATTCGTAAGGGCGGGGTGTGCGGAAATCTGGAACTTCCTCGCATCGCTAAAGGCGCCGCTGGCCAGGGTAGTACGGAATACGTTGATTATCATACGAGCAAGGATGTCTATTCCGTTACCAAGTGTCATTTAAACTTGATGGCTGCGGATACCGGAAAGTGGGAACAAAGCGCAGGGTTTGCACTGGATGCTCATCCCGGTGTGATCAAGTGGGTCAAGAATGAGCATTTGGGCTTCACTATTCCTTATCGGAAAAACGGTATACCGGCGACTTACATTCCCGATTTTATTGCCGAACTGGATAGTGGCTTGAACTTGATCATCGAAACAAAAGGTCAATATACTGATAATGCCGATATTAAAGCGAAAGCCGCCGAGCGTTGGGTTAATGCGGTTAATGAAGCGGGTAATTCAGGCTTGTGGCACTATGTAGTGGTTAAAGACCCGGCTGCCTTACCGAATGTCTTGAATCAGTATTGCGTCGCAAAATGGGATGTCAGTGATCTTGAGTTTGGAACGTAGAGATTTATTTTGCATAGCCAAATCAACAAGCAAAAAGTGTAAAAATTTTCTGACAGTTTTGGAAGTCAAGACCTTTTTGTCAGGCAGGGAATCAGTATTTAATTTTCATGGGGACACCTTAGGGTTCATCCCTTCTTTTACGAAACAGCGCCCGGTTAAAAGACAGGATTGATAATGTTTGCCAGATGAATAAACCCGTAACACCACGCAATTCCGCGAATGTAAAACCAGAATCCGGGCCTAAAAGTAAGCCGCGAACTCGTGCGACACGGCAAGGATCAAAAAAAGCGATAACCAAACCGCCGGTAAGAAATTTCAGGCGTAGTTTGCTTTTGATCAGTCTTGAAGTGACAGGCCTGGTAATTACGGCGGTATCAGCAATCATGATTCTTTTAGGTTATTCGGCTAACTGGTTTTCCGGCACCCGTTTTTTTACCAGTTTGTTGCCTTTTGCAATCGGTGTGCTGGCGTTAATTCTGGCGGCTGCTGTATTGCTGATAGGCTGGTGGAAACTTCGAAAATGGTCGCAGGGCAGGGCATCGCTGTTGGCTCCTATTCTGTCTATCAGCCTTGCGCTGGTGATTGGCTGGTTCGTCATGCAAGATCAATTCGCCCAAGCGTTTGGACACTTTCGCACCTTGGTCGGCGGCAAGCACGAAGCGGGCAGGGTTACGATTGCTCATCAGGTTTATGCAGCATATCGCCGACATGATTCGGCGCAACTGCAAAAGCTGGTTACCCGTGCGCAGGGATATAATCATATTATTGAAGAAGCGGCTGATGTATTCGATATTGATCCGAACCTTCTGCAAGGCGTTGCCGCGGCAGAGTCTTCCTTTTTGCCTCGCGATAGCAAGGATGGCGGACACGGCTTGTTTCAAATCACGCTTGTGCCCAAAGTTGTAATGGAGCAGGCCGGCACGCATCTGAAGGTAGCGAAGCCCTCATTACTCAATCCGCGGCACAATGCATTCATAGCCGCCGCCACATTAAAATATTATCTGGACGAGATGAATAATGATTTGTTTCTGGGCTTGCTGGCCTATAACATCGGGCCCGCTAACGGAGGCCTTCGGTTTATCATGCAGCAATATGGAGTGACAGATTTTGTCACGATACAACCTTATTTACAACGACTGCCGCGTGATTATCCAATTCGTGTTTTATCTTACTCACTGGCTTTCAGACTCTGGGAAAAAGAGGGCAAACTGCTTGCTTATGAAGAAGGGAAAAATGCGATACATATCCAGCGCATCGGGATTCCCGGCTTGCTAATGGATTTTTAAGTCCAGGGAGGCTGATTTTGAGCTTTAGAATTATTGCAACAACAGCGCTGCACTGATAACTGCCGCACTGATCAGCATTGCCCATACCGTTGCCCGGTGATTATTAGCCATTTGCTGGCGCAACAAAATCAACTCTCGATGTTGGGCTTCAGCCTGTTGCTGGGCCTGCGCCGCATTATCCAAAGCTTTGTAAAGCAAAGAAGGAATTTCCGGGAATTGCTCGGCAAACTCGGGGAACTGTTTGATTATTTTGTTGATTTTGGCTTTGGGGCCCAGACGCTCATGGAACCATTTTTCAAGAAACGGTTTGGCAGTCTGCCATAAGTCCAGCTCCGGATAAAGCTGCCGGCCTAAACCTTCAATATTGAGCAGCGTTTTTTGCAGCAACACCAGTTGCGGTTGAACATGCATATCAAAACGCCGCGCTGTCTGGAATAAACGCAATAATAATTGACCAAAGGAGATATCCTTCAGCGGCTTTTCAAAGATGGGTTCGCATACGCTGCGAATGGCGGATTCAAATTCTTCTATGCGGGTTGACTTGGGCACCCAGCCCGATTCAACGTGCATTTCTGCAACTTTTCGATAATCACGGTTAAAAAAAGCCAGAAAGTTCTCTGCCAGGTAGCGTTGGTCAGACAACGACAAGGAGCCGACGATACCAAAATCAACGGCTATATATTTATCCGGAAGATCGACAAAAATATTGCCTGGATGCATATCGGCATGAAAGAAGTTATCTCTGAATACCTGCGTAAAAAAAATTTCTACACCGCGTTCGGCCAGTACTTTAAAATTTGCGCCGCCCGCCTTAAGCTGCTCGATTTCACCGACGGGTATGCCGTGGATTCTTTCCATAACCATGACTTTCTCGCGTGTCAGTGGCCAGTGGATTTCGGGTATGTAAATCAGCTCCGAGTTGGCAAAATTGCGGCGCAATTTGGCGGCATTTGCCGCTTCCCTGACCAGATCAAGTTCGTCCAGTGTGGTTCTTTCAAATTCGGCAACCACATCAATAGCTCGCAATCTTCTTGCATCGGACCAGAATCTTTCAGCAAAACGCGCCAGTTCATAGAGCAGCCCGATGTCGGAGCGAATCCGCTCTTCAATATCAGGACGTAATACCTTAACGATTACGCTTTCGCCGTTATGTAAAATTGCTGTATGGACCTGAGCGACTGAAGCCGATGCTAAAGGCTCGGGATCAAACTTGGCAAAAGCTTCGGCAATGGACATGCCCAGTTCTTTTTCAATGATGTTACGCGCAATCTCATTGGCAAAAGGCGGAACCCGGTCTTGAAGTTTTACCAGTTCATCGGCAATATCATCGGGCAGCAGATCCTTGCGAGTAGATAAGGCTTGACCGAATTTGACATAGATAGGTCCCAAATCTTCCAGTGCGCGCCTGATTCTGACGCCTCGGGTCTCGGATTTGGATTTAAGCCAATAGCTGGGAGTGAAAAAAGCTAAATAACGGACAGGGCGGAATAAATGAGTTTTTAAAACGATTTCGTCCAGGCCGTGAAAGACCAGGACCCAGTTAATATGGATCAGGCGTAATATTAATTTAGGTCGGATCACGTATTTACCTTTTAAATGTGGGGATGGGCACTTTTTTCGTGTCCACCAATAAATGGCTTATCAATGGCGGGAAAACAGCGTTGCCCAACTAAATTATTGTTTATTCAGCAGCTTATTTTCAAGACGTTCAACCCGGCTTTGCAATCGATCAAAGCGGGTGCGTAAATTATCAACGTGGGCGTAAAAAATATCTACTTCAGGCCCGGCGGGTAAATCGCGGGTTTCTTCCTGTAGAAATTCCGAGGCGTTAAGTCTGAAGGTTTCAATGGACTCTTTGCCCCAGTTTTGACCGGCGCGAAAAAACTGACTGATGTTATGCGCTATTGTGTCGCCGGTGTAACGGGCCAGTTGCTGTTCAAGATTAATATCCAGGTTCGCGAACAGCTCCTGAAATTTTTGACCCGTATTCATATCCCCTTCAATTTTTACTGCACCAGTGAAAATTGAACGCATGGGTTTTGAGTTGAGCCCCATTAGACCTAAGGCAAAAACCGAACCTGTTAATTGGGTATCGGGTTGATCCGGGCTGTAATCGAGGAGTTGAATCGAATCAGAATCAGGGCTCAGGTAAATGGTTTCATTAAACGTCGAAATAGTCACGGCAATGACTTTACCGGCCAATGGCGCCAAAAACACATTTCTGTTCTGATCTAAGGCAAGAAATTGGTTGAGTGCGGTTTCTAATGCACTCATCAGCAATGGTTTGATGATCATGCTAGATTTTATAACCCCTGTGAACGGCAACAATACCTTGCGTCATGTTGAAGTATTCGCAGCGCTCCAGACCCGCATTTTCCATCATTTTTTTCAGCTCATCCTGTTTGGGGTGCATACGTATGGATTCAGCCAGATACCGATAACTGTCTTCATCTTTCGCAACAATCTTGCCAATCTTGGGGAGTAGCTTGAATGAATAAAAGTCGTAAACTTTTTCAGTGATTTTATCGGTAGGATGTGAGAATTCCAGCACAATAACGCGGCCGCCGGGTTTAAGCACCCGGTACATGGAACGTAACGCGGCATCTTTATCGGTGACATTGCGCAGACCGAAGCCAATGCAGACACAATCGAAGGTATTATCTGCAAAGGGCAGGCATTCGGCGTTGACCTGTGCATAGCGGATATTGCCGGCCAGGCCTTTGTCTATCAGACGATTGCGGCCCGTACGCAACATCTCGGAATTAATATCAGCCAGGACAACCTGACCTTCCCTGCCGACACGTTGCTCGAAGAGTGCCGTCAAATCGCCGGTTCCACCGGCCAGGTCAAGCACTTGTTCGCCTTTGCGTACATTGCTCAATTGTACTGCAACGCGTTTCCATAGGCGGTGAATCCCCAATGACATCAAGTCATTCATGATATCGTATTGCCCGGCAACCGAATCAAATACGCCGCGTACCAGATTGACCTTTTCTTTGGTAGCAACTCGTTTGAAACCGAAATGGGTGGTGTTGTCGTTTGTCATTGTCATGCCTAGTTTTTTAGTGATTCTTTGCGCTTATGCCCAGCGGCTTCCAGTTTATTAAGGTAATTGGCCCATAATACCTGATATTCAGCACCCAACTTGTAGAGCAAATCCCAGGTGTAAATTCCAGTACTATGACCATCGCTAAATACTGGAGAGATCGCATAATTTCCAATTGCTTTAATCTCTTTGATGGTTACATTTTCCTTACCTATCTGAAGAATTTCTTGTCCAGGGGCATGACCCAGCGCTTCCGCAGAAGGCGTGTAAACGCGCAAAAATTCACATGGCAATTTAAAAACGCTGCCGTCATCAAAACTGATTTCAAGAATATTGGAAATCTGGTGCAGTTTGATTTCAGTAGGCCAAGTGTTGCAGGGTTTTACAGTTAAGCGCATAGGATTTATAAAATATAACTGAAGTCAGTTGGTTAGGCTATGACTACTCTGCTGTACAGCAATATCGATGTAGCATAGCGGTGTGCCGAGTAATAGAGTAATCCGATTTTAGCTACAAAATATAACGGCTTAAATCCTCATCTTCAGCAAACTCAGTCAAGTGTTGATCAACATAAGCAGCATCAATAACGATTGTTTTTTCTACAAGGTCAGGGGCATTGTAGGAAATTTCTTCCAGTAAACGCTCCAGCATCGTGTGTAATCGCCTCGCACCTATGTTTTCAGTGGCTTCATTCACTTGCCAGCCCAGTTCGGCAATGCGCTGAATGCCAT
>JBAQEN010000520.1:0-20132 GCA_049286765.1 Methylococcaceae bacterium | reverse complement strand
GCCTCAATACGCGCCCATTCAAGCGTGGCCGTGGTCGGCTTGCTGAATATGGCCGTTAATGTTTTGGTATGCTTGGGTTTCATCGCTACATGCTATCATGATTTGATAGCATTAAAAGTAATTTCGTGGGTTGCTGTATTCTGCTTTTTTTCGGTCTTCAGCCATTCTTGGTTAGTTCATACCTTCTCACGATGTCTCCAATCGTAGGCTGAGTCACGCCATACTGGTCGGCAAGTTGTTGTTGTGTGTATAAGCCTGTCGCATATAATCCTCGAACTTCATTTTTTTCCTTTTCTGAAAGACGCGCGGTGCTTGTGCTTGGCATGCAAGCGGCCATTTTTGCCTCTAATTTGGACAATTCTGAATTGACCTCGTTTAGCTCTTGGCGATGTTTCCAAGCCTCTTCAAACATATCTTTATTGCAAGTCTGGGCTGAAGCCGCAATTTGAAACACTGTGTTACTGAGTTTTTCAGCCCTGTCTTTCAGGTCTTGGAAAGCTCGTTTAGTCGTTGCCACATCTGAGCGCGTGATTTGCTGTTGTTGGGCTATCTGAATTATGTTTGGAGTTGGATCAGTAAAGGCGGACATGATATTTCCTTTTAAAAAATCCAATTATAACACATAAAATCAAATATGTGTTAAATGTGTATCAAATAGAATGCCTATAGAGTGCTATTTTAGTACCGTTCATTTCAGCATCTTTGTTGTTTTACGTTGATTTACCGGCAGCTGCATCCTTCAATTTTTGAATCTTAGAGACATTGGGCTTTTTTATGGCCTTGCCGGCCGGTTCTTTGACCTTGCCGCGCTTTACCTCTTTTTCTGCGCTCGATTCGGAAATAACGGCTTTTTTAGGAATTCCTTTTTGTTCGGCTAATTTCGTTAATCTCTCTCTAACTTGCTGCTCGGTTTCGCCAGGCTTGGCCGCCTTTGCGATAGCCGCTTTTGATATATGAACGGGTAACTGTGCCGGTTTTGCGGCTTCTTTGGGGGGGTATTTGCGGGTGAAAGTAACCAAATCGCCTTCTAAATAAATATTGTATTCGGGCAGGTGATTGGTTCCGGCTATTTTTTTGATGTTGAAGCGGAAATTTCTAATCGGTGCTGTTGTGCCTAATTTCTCTTTGAGGGTTTCCAGTTTTATCTGCCAGGTCACTTGATTGCCGCAATGCTTTCGTGCCAGTTCATACAAGCGCTTATCGGTCGGTTTTCCCAGCTTAAAGTAGTCTTTGTCGATGGTAAGAACCTCGCTGCCTAAAATGGAGTTAAAACACCATTTCGACAGCCGCACCTCGATAGCTACCGCCTTTTGGTTCTTGTCCTCAATAGCGATTTTCCAACTATCGATTATCCCAAAACCACTAAGCACTTGAATGCCGTTTGTTCTTATATTCGTTTCGATTACAGTCCCTTTTAATCGCCTCAATCCATCAAGCATTTGCTGGTACTGGCTGCCGCCAATAGTCTTGTTGGTGGATTTCAGATAATCATAGATGGTGAATCGGATTGTTTCAGATAACTGTTCCCCCCTGTTTTTTGCTCTCATCAGGGCGCTGGTTAAATACAACATAATATCTTTGTCCAGGATCGTAGGTAGACCGTCCTTGCCGGGGTCTATTTTGATCATGTTGCCGTTATGTTCATAAATAAGTGATCTGTGCCCGTTAACTTTAGACAGTGAATAAAAAGGATGCTCCATAGACGCCATATCATTTTTAAATGAGTCTTTTAACGAATCAAAAACATCGCAATCATAAAACGTGTTGTTTTTTGGGCTATTGGGTGCAGTCATATTGTCTCAACTATTGGCAAACCGGTAACGCTTAACCGGAAATAATACACCAAATTATTGGCAAATCAATAACAGTGTACATATTAGACTCGCTAATTAGCTGGATTTATTAGATTAATTTGAGGTTGTCAAACAAGAACCAAGACTTGGCAAAGCCATGCAGTTTGTTGGCAAAGCCATGCAGTTTGTTGGCAAAGCCATGCACCTTCTTTTCTCAAAGCCACGGATACCAAGGGCTACAGAGGATATTTTTAGTTGGTAACATATTATTAACTATATCTAACTATATCTAACTGCGTTTTGCGATTTTTTGGAAAAAAACAGCCCCACTTGGCGAAAAAAATCAGCTTAAAAGACGATCTATGGTGCGTCCCTTTTTAGCGGAATTACGGTATTTTGATCACCAATAAATTGCCCGCCCAAAAAATCAGAAGGGAAATTAATGTTTATATTGTGAACGTTGATTTTACTGGTTTCTTCATAATATACCCCAATAACCCTATGCAGATTCCTAAGCAATCTCGAAACCCGATCGCGCTCTTTCTTCGGCTCCTTTGCGAATAAAGGATCTTGCATTGCTAAATACGTGCAGCACATTCCGGAAAAAACGCTATCTGATACAACATATCCAAAATAACCAGCTTCAATAAGATCGGGGTCTTTTAGAACCCACGCTTTATCTCCCTTTGGGTACATAAAAAAAGACGGACAAGGTTCCTCGGTTATGCAGTATTCCCAATAATCGTCCCAATTAGCGCCCTCATATCCACGGATGATCATGCGAGCCACATCGAAAACTTTCTTATCAAAATGAACGTCATTTAAACGCCATCTTAGAAAATTTGATTTTTGGTCGTTCGCTATTTTTTCAATTTTCATTATCAACTCCCCAATATCCAGGTCTCTGTAGTGTTTATTAGTTCATGCGGCTCACTTTGCAACCATCCTGCTATGACGCCAGGCTTGTCTATCGCTGCAAGCTGATCCTGAACGGCGCTTAAAAAAGCCAGGGTCATTGATGGCGGCATCGTTACCACGCGCAAGGCCCGCAATATTTTTTTCTCATCTACTGCGTGGATCTCGACGGCCAGGCGTTGCTCCGGGTTGTCTATGTTGTGCAGATTGCGTTCATCAGCCGGCAATAAGCGAATATCGTAGGGCGCATCGAATGTAATTAGCGGCCTGCCGTCATTACCATAGAATTGAAACAGGAACAGTATTGCGCCGCCCTGGTACAAAAATCCGGATTTAATCACGCCGGTTCTAAGCGCCGTTTGCTCTTTGCCATTCATACCTGGTAAGACGATCTGCAAGATATTCCCGGTTTGGGTCAAAAACTGCGCTGCCGCGCCTTCCCCATGCTCCAGGGGGAGCGGGTAGGGTTCGCCTCGGGCTAACTGGATCATGGCCATAGTTATTTTCCAGGATGTTTCTGTTCGTACAGGTCAACCGCCGCACGCAAAACATCAACGAGACTGGAATCATTATTTACTGCCAGCTTCCGTAATCGCCGCCTGAATTCCTTTGGCACCTTGAAACTCAAATTAACGAATTCGCTGGAAGGGGTTTTTTCGTCTATTCGTCTATTCGTCGTTTCGTCTATTCGTCTATTGGTGACTATTGGCCGCGCCGGTGCGTCATTAGCGGGGCTGCCTTCGCCTTTGGTTGCCAACAAGCCGGACATATCCAAATTCTTTTTAGCCATTGAACACCGCCTTCTTTTTAGACGAATTCGTCTTTTCGTCTATTCGTGATTTCACATAATTCCATAAGCCGCGAACCTCTTCCGCGCCCTTGCCGCCCGGTTCATCTTCAAGTAATGTTGATCCTGAAAGTGCAGATTTCGCGTAACCTTCACGTTGCACGATGATTGACTGGCAAACCGCGCCATGTTCTGACAGCGCCGCTATTGTTGAAACCAGCAATTCAGTTCCAGGCCGCGCCTTGCTCATGACGAATACAAACGGCCTTCCGCTCGATCTGACAACCGGCAAGGTTAAGCGGCTGAGTGAGCGAATATCATCGGGGCTCGGCTGAACGGGAATGATGATCAAATCCGCTGTTTGCAATATTTCCGCGTAAGGCTTGGCGTCCGATGCTGCGGTATCGACAAACAGAAAGCGGAATCTTGAAGCTATTGCCGGAAGTTTTGCGTGGAAGCCGTTTAAGGCGATAGTGGCCAGCTGGGGGGATTCCGCTGCCCTTGCGTTCCACCAATCCGATAGTGAGCCTTGCGGATCGGTATCGCACAAGACAACCTCGCCAGGGTTTTCCTGTTCGGCTGCAACCGCAAGATGCCGGGTTATGCTGGATTTACCAACACCGCCTTTGCTGTTCAAGATCACGATCATTTTCATGCGCTCGGTTCCCGTTTTAAATGATTCAAGAATTCGTCTATTCGTTATTTCTTTATTTCTTTATTTCTTGAATAGACGATTTCGTCTATTCGTCTATAAGTTGAGGCTTTGATTTACCTTGATTCCAGACAGGATAATCACGGCCTGTATTTTCATTTCCGGTACTTCTCTTTCAAAAACTCAATAGTTTTAGCCAGGGTATCGAAACCACATATCAACGACGGCCTGTCCCACGCGCCGCCATCCAAGCAATACGCCTTGTAAAAATTATCATCAGTGAGGATGAACAGCATCCCTTCCCAATGCCTCATGTGATCGGGTGATCGCTCTTCAATGGGCGCTGTCCAGAAGTCATCCGGCAATACCGGATCAATTAAGATTCCGCTTACATAATCCTTTGCCTGGTATTCGGTTCCGTCCACCTCGAATACAAATGTTTTAAAGCCGCTATCAGCGTTCGCCCCATCGATAAACGCTTGCAGCTCGTTTTCATCGATACGTAACCGCGCCCGGCCCGTTTCGCTTAATGCAACCGCCTTCAATTTCCCGGCCTTGACCAAGCGCCTAATAGTTTCCGGGTGCACATTTAACCGTTCGGCGGCCTGTGTGGTAGTTAACATCATGGTTATTTCTCCGTTGTGTTGATTACCTGGGGGAATAGCCCGCTTCTGCAAGCGCTTCACGTATCACATCGCCTGCACTACGCATCTCGTAGGTTTGCGCGTCATTTTCGGCAAGAGCCCGGTAATCAGTAAACCCTACGCGCTTCAGGAATTGTGCGAATTGCCAGGCTTGTTCTGTTGTTAATTCTGCTGTGATAGTTATTTTTTCACTGCTCATGGCGGTTTCTCCCTCTGTAAGTTATGGCGTTAATTGTGAACTATTTAGCCGCATAAGTCAACATAAACCGCACAAGTCAACTTAAGCAATAAAATAAACGGCATTAACCGGCATGGAATCAGATAGAAATGGGGGGGAGATTGAGGGGGTAACACGGTGAATGGGATCATCAAACTGCCTGTTTGATTTTTGTTATGACTGAATGGCCAGGCTGATCAACAAAAAATAAACGAAAGATACAGGTTTGAATCAAGAAAAAAACCATTTCATAACTGTATAAAAACAGTTCGAAGTCGGGGCAGGATATGCGAGGTACATGTACCTCGCTCCACTTATTCGCGCTATGCACTCAACGGATGGTTAAAGACTAGGGATGATGCGTTTAACTACGCGGCCTCTGTCTGCTGTTGGTGATCAGGATCAACGGCCATGTTAGCCAAACTGTTGCGGTAGTATCTGTCCAACATCCAACGAGGCCACGTGTTAACCTGCCCCCATACCGGGTGATCCTGTTTGCCCGGTTCAATTCCTTTGGCTCTCCCAATATAAGATAAAGCGATACCAGCCTTCCTTGCTTGCTTGTCTGAAAGCGCCCGGTTAAAAACGGTTTCGTTGTAGTTTAATACTGAGTAGGGTGTCTCATCCTTCGGTGCTGGCTTCGCTGGCCTTGCCTTCGGCTTCCAGACTTTGGCCCTCGCTGGTTGTGGGTGTGGTTGCGTTAGCTGTTCAATCGCCTGTGCTTCATGCTGCGCTATCAGTTCGGCAACCAGTTCAGGTGATAGCGTGTAGTTCTTACCTAACTTTCCATCCGGAAGTTTCCCAAAGAACGGCTTGAAGCCTTTGCCCGCTTTGATCTGCGCCTCTGCCCAATCTTTAAACGGTGTTTCAATTTTAAATGCCGTGTGTAGTTCAAAGGCGTTCATAGCTAGCCTGCCCCCCATTGTTTATGTAATCGTTTTAAAACGCGCACTCTACCAGCGCCAAGCATTGGTATCAAATACCGGCATCTAGCCAGGCATAGCATCCCGCACACCTCAAGCCAGCGCCGCGCCTTGCCTGCACGGTGATCACTCCACCACTGGCCAGGTTTGTGCCTGGTATCCATACACCTGAAAGTTTCGGCGGCCCATGGGCTGCAAACCACTCCTCCTCACCTGCGCGGTTTTTGTTTATGGTTCGGTAATTCTCAAAATGTTTCTCGTAAAACTGCCCGCTCTGCACGTATTCTCTGGGCTGTAGCATGTTTTATTTGTAAATTTCCAAAGGCGTCAATTAAGCGAATAAATTTTTTGGTTTCTTCAGATGTGTTTATACCCTTTTCAGCCAGTTTATTTATTCGTATAAAGATTACTTCCTCCTTCGTGAGTTTAAGTTCATCCTGCCAGGCGAATTTGCAGCGCCATTTATACAGAGTTTTAACACTGATTTTTAGTTTGCGCGCTATGTCATCAATGCACAATCCGGTTAAATAGAGTTTTTTTGCGGCCCGTCTTATGTTTTGACTATGCATAAGTGCAAACCGCCAAACAACCGCCAATTGACCGCCATTTTAACGCCAATCCGGGTTTAAGCGGCTTCGCGGTGCTCACTCTCGATTTTTTCGTTTACAAATTGGCTGGCCTCGATGTGATCGGGAACATGATCAGTGCCAAATACTGCGGGCAAAAGCGTTTCGCAAACGGTTCGGAAAATTGAATCCTGATATGCCGGGAATGAGCCCGGTGAATGCGGTTTGTTGCGGCCATTTTTGGCGATAACTGCTAAAACAAGATTTTTGAATGATTCGCCAGAAGTTTTGGTAAATTCCTCCAATTCTTTATTAACCAACTCCGTCATAATTTCAGTCCGCGCCGCCATCAGAAGCGGCCTTTCGCGGGCTAAATCGTCCTGCAGGAATACCAATTCCTTGTGTCGCTGTTCCAATGAAGCATTAAGCTCAATCACTTTTTTACGCCAATCTTCCAGGTGTGAACGAGCTTCCCGGTATTCCTGAAGCGTCATTGTGCGTTTTAAAACTGACAATTTCCTTGATGATTGGTGCGTCAATTCCTCGCTATCCAGTTTTTTTGACGTGGATTCAATAACCGTTTTAGTTTCAGCAATTTCGTCCCGCAATTCCT
This sequence comes from Methylococcaceae bacterium, assembly GCA_049286765.1. Classification (GTDB taxonomy): domain Bacteria; phylum Pseudomonadota; class Gammaproteobacteria; order Methylococcales; family Methylomonadaceae; genus JAGXGJ01. The sequence continues at coordinate 13,022 of JBAQEN010000520.1, read as the reverse complement.
TAATTTCCGTGGCCTTCAGAGTAATTTGCTCGTTTAGCTTCGCAACGGTGGCCTTGCGGGTGATGTATTCTTTGTTCATGGTAAATTCCTAATTCGTAATGGGTAAAGCGCTGCCAGGCAATAACCCGACAGCGCACGATAAAAAAAGATTAAAGGCATTGCAGCGTGTTTATCTTGCTGAACATCGCTTCACATTGGCCCAGCAATTGGCCGCTTTGAACCAACAATGGGGATTGATTGCCATCGCTGCCGGCCAATTTTTGGTAATCCTGCTTCAACTGGCTTAATTCATAATCAATCGAGATGAATTTTTCAGTTGAGGATTTATCCAGTGCGGCCTTGAGTCCATTTTGCAGATTGGTAAGCCGTTTGATGAAACGGGATAATTCCGGGTTTTCCGGGGTTAAATTCATATGTGAGCCTGGGTGTGTGTTTAAAAATTTTATGGCTGTGCTGCCCTGATTAATCATGTTCATGGTGTTTGCTCCAAAGAGTTAAAGATATTTACTAGCGGTTCACGCTACCAGGCCGCCGTTTACTGCGTCATCGATTGAATCTCGTGAATCGGCTGGCGGCGCTCCGAGTTCTGCTCGTGTGGCGTCATCGAGCTGCCATATTAAACAACCGTTGGAAACCAACGTATCTCGCGTCGTGTCGGCCTTAAAGCCCAGCGGATCGCGGCTTTTCGTGAAATAATTTTCCTGATTCAGCTCATCAACAATGCTCAGTAAATTGGTGTTGATGAATGTCTGAATATCTTTTGTTACCTTTTGACGCGGGAAAACTCGCACGTTGGCTCTGGAAAAATGCGCGTTAATGCCCTGTGCGCGTAAAACGCTTAACGGGCTGTTTGTTGGTAATGCTGTAAGTGCCATGGTGTTAAACCTCAAAAAATATAATAAAAATGCGGGGTAACGTCCCGCTTGGGTCTCCTCAAACCCGAATATCTGCCTGCCTTCCTAGAATGTCAACTCATCACTATAGAACTCCTGTTGTTTCGCGGGCTGTGCGGCCTCCGTTTGCGGCTTGCGCTTTTTGATGTCATAGACCGATAGCGCGTTATTCGCGGTTATGCTCAAACCGTGTTTTATTTCGTTCGTGACCTTATCTACCCATTCGGACGGCTTCAAACTGCCGACAACTACCAGCGAATCGCCCTTCTTGAGTAAGGCTACCCGGCCCGCTACCTCAGCAAAGCAGATACCGGCAACGATAACCGGCGATTCCTCGCCAATGTGACAACTTAATAAAAACTGGGTAAACGGTTTGCCGCTTGGCCCTGTTTTTGTTGCCGGGTCTTTGATCAGTTTGCCGCTAATCAGTGCATCGATCATGATTTTCCTCCGGATCAATCGCGGTCGGCATAGTCATCAAAGCGCCGGAAAATTTTCATTAAAATTTCGTTCAGTTCATCAAAGCGCTTCAACAAAGCGGCGTTATCAGCGCTCGCCGCATTCATGTAGCTGGCAACCAGTTCAGGATGCAGTTTCGAATAATTTTCACCCATATGGTTATCAATATCCCGGATCGCACTCAACAAAAGATCATTGGCCGGGTTGGGTGTTTGACGTGGTAATTTCTCAACATTGCTCATTTTCATTTCTCCAATTTCAATTTTTAGCCAGTCTGTTGGGTGTTGCCGGTTTGACGTGCCCGTCTGGGCTATCCAACGTCAACCGGGTTAATTCCTCCTCAAGTCTCGCAACCGCCTTTTTAACTCGCTCATGATGTGGATGCTTCTTATCGTGTAACGGTGATGAGTTGTAAAGCAGTTCATCCAGGAGCGCCCGCGCCTCCGTTATTTGTTTTGCATCCGCCTCACTCAAAGCGGCTGAAACGTCGCGTTGGTACTTTGTCATTTTGCCGGGGGCTGAATCCTTGCCTGGTAAATCGCTCGGTTCAATAAAATTTTTCATGTTCGCCTCGATGGTTTTTAGCCAGGCTGTTTTGTTTTCCCTGATTTTCCGTTCCAGGGGGATCAATGGGGATTATCTTTTTATAGATGAACCCCAACATAAAAAAATTACATTTATCATGTTTTTCAATATGTTACTGATGTTCTGTCGTTAGCGTGGGGATCATGTAGGGATCATCTTTTTATAGATAATCCCCCTTCATTTATGCCTTATTTTATTTAATTTTCAATATGTTATGTTGTTCAGGGGGATCATAGGGATCATCTTTTTACCCAAACACTATAGGGAAAACAATTTTCTGTATTTCTACGCGCGCTCATACCCCCCCTTTATATCCCCCTGTTCTATTTACAATCCTAAATGTTATAAATAGATGATCCCTATAATCCCCCTAGAGTATTCTAGCCCTTATGTGACGGGGGCTTGATGAAGGGGATCATCTATAAAAAGATGATCCCCACATGATCCCCATGTATTGCTCTAGCCCTTATGTGACGCGGGTTTTACAATGGGGATCAACTTTTTTAGTACACCCCCCAAGTACGGCTAAAAACCGATACACTTATTTTTCCTATCAATTTTCTTGGATGTTTAGGGATCGTTTTAGTCTGAATCCATTCCACCCCCGAATCCTAAAGCGTTTAAAGCCCAGCCTCTTTAACAGAGTTGATACTGCATTGATGTTTGATTTTGTGGGTTGAATTGAACATTCCTTAGCTATATCAGTACACGTTAAGAAGTCACCTTCATCGATCAATTCCAGATCAAAATATGAGCGTATTGCATCCTCAACCGGATTAATTTGCATATGCCCCGCGTTCCTTTCCTCAACCTGCAAAGCTTCCTCAGCGCTAAACCACCAGCGCTCCCCGCTTAGGTACAATTGCCAAACCTCGGCCCAAAGCTGCTGCATGTTGATGCTGTGATTGGGATCAGTGCCTAAAATGGCCAGCGCCCCATAGCGCCGGTTTCCGGTTTCGTCGATTAGAAACCTATAATCATTGACCGAGGCGCAAAAGCTTGTTCGCCGCCTGAATTCTGAAGCCACGCGGTCGTAAGGCATCCGGATCGTGTCCTTGCGTTTGCTAAGAAATGCTTTTAGCCTGGATACATCTGATTTTCTAAAAGTGCTATCCAGTTCACCCAGTTCCGTGATCCAGGATGAAACCGCTTCTTTCACTGAGTCTTTATCGCTAATATCCAGGTGGACGCCATCCTGGATATAGTGAGAATGGCCAGGCGGCAATAGCGCCCGGAACCAGCTCGTTTTTAGTTTGCCTTGCCCGCCCTGCAATACCAGCATCAATTCGTACATCGGGATTTTGGTTTTGATTGGGGAGCGCTCGCCGCCATCCGCTGCCGCCACGCACTGAATAAACCACCTGAATAAAATCATGTTCCGGTATTCGCTATCGCCCTCATTCACGGTGATGGTGTCAAACAGACTATCCAGCCGGTTTATGCTATCCCATGCGGCCCCCGTTATAAAATCAACGATCGGATTGATCGAATGATTCATCAGAATGGCCGGTAACTTTTCGGCGGTCGCCTCGCTTACTCCATTGAGCGCCAGCAATGACCGCAACTGCTGGATTCTTCCGTTTTCGCTCATGTCTGTTCGGTTGCGCTGGTGGTCTGGGAACGTGATAAACGTTTGTTTTAGAATCTCGTCATAATGAACACTGATCCCGTATGCATCTAACACGTGCGCCAGGTTTTCAACGGTGGATAGTGGCCTTCCTTTGCTGCTTTGGTGGGGTAATGAAAAGGGGGTTAGCGGGGTGGATAAATCAGGGTAATTTTGCGGATCGGGGTTTGTGGCTGTGTCCTTATCAACGGTATCGGGTATCAATGGGTGGGTGGGGTCTGCGCTGGTATCCGTTTCGTGTGTGGCCACGGTGTTTCCCCTATTCCCCGCATGATTGAACTCAATAGCCGCGCTGTTCTTTTTGGCGTAGTTTTGCTGGTTCACTTTCGTAAGGGTTTTGCCATTGATCATGAACAAGTTACCCGCCGCCCTGGTTGCCGCTTTATAATCGCCGCCGTGTTCGAAATAAACAAACAGGTCGAAGGCGTCGCCAGAGTTGCCGCCGTTTTTGCCCGGCCTGCCTATGTCCGCGTCGCTGCTATGGCTGCTTAACCACCTATTGTTTTTAATCGTTACGCCAGGGTTGCCGCTTTCGGAATTGGGGCTTAGCCATTTGTACCCAATCCGCTTATAACCATAGGTTTCCAGGCATTGTTCCAGCGGATAACAGGCGTTGTAGGCGTTGATTGGGCTGGTTTCCCCTGTCTGCATACGTTCAGCGGCCTTTTGCCTGGAACGTTCGTTCTGCGCGGCCAGGTCCGCCTGTTTTTGCTCTTCTTGATGTTGTTTGTCTCTGATTTCTTTTGCCAGGGCTTTGGGCCAATTCAACAGCGGAAGGTTTTCGATGTGGTATTTGTAATATGATCCCCGGTTAGGCAAGAAACATATTTGATTACAGCATTCGCTTTTTCGGTCTGGAATGATTCCGGCATTCTGGAATTTGTCGTTTAGTATTTCTTCTAATCGTTTCCATTCATTAGTGTTTGCCGGTTTAGCTAATGGAATGATCACACGCCAGCGCTTTCCGCCCTTGATTTTGCCATCCTCATCCCGGTACGGTTCCGGTGTTGCTCCACGGCTGGAATAAATTATGTAAAAGCAAACAAGATTGGCTAAAACGCCCTTGATCGCTTCGAGTTCGGTAGGGTTATCGATGTCGCCCCAAAGCGCGTGATAGATGCCGGTTTTGCGTTGTTCTTCTGCATTTCTGGTTAGTAAGATCGTAAAAAGAACCCATAAAGCCATGTCTTTTGGCACGCTTTCAGGGCATGAAACCATCTGCAAAATGTCATCAAAGGTTATTCCTTGGTATGGCCTGGGGTTCGGGCTTGCCGGGTTGTCTGTATGGTATTGGCCAAAGCCCGAACAAAGGGGGGCTTCAGGTAAAATGGGAAAACGCCCGCTTAGTGCGCGGCTTGTGCTTTGAGAATTGCCTAAAAATTGAGTTTCATACATAATGAGCACTCCACGTTGTATGCATAATTTTATGATTTATTGATTCGTTCATAATTGGATACCTATTGATTCGTTCATAAGGATTTCTCCGTTGTTTTGTACATAGTGGAAAAAGACATTGCTTGAGGAGTAGCGTCTTTTTTGGTTGTGCATCTGTCCCGATGTTGTTTGATCAAAAGCCGCCGGGGTGCCGAATCCCGGCGGCTTTTGCATTTATTGCGCTTTATGACCTCCTTTGTTCACTGCTACAAGATCCCCAGAATAAAAAACTTCGCTAATTTCGTTCTGGATCGCGTCAAGCCGCTCGATAATTGGATCGACCAAATACGGCAACTCTGCAATATCAATAACGCCCGGATCATGGCTACCGCTAAGTAAGCTCGAAAATGCTTGAAGCGCTCTAATTTCATTGTCCATAGCCTCGCTCAAGTCGCACAAGCGGCTTTTAAGTTCGGGGGGTTCAGGGGTGTTGGTGTTTGTTTGATTCACGGTAAATACTCCGTCAAAGGAATAAACCGCCGGAAGCTATGGCGGCGGGCTCAGAATGGGTAGAAAACTGTGAACAGGCACAGCCAGCGCGAACGCTGCCATTAAGAGCCCGCCATTGAAAAACACGATTCAAAACCGCGTTTAGGAAATGACGCGCATAAAAAAGCCACAATGGGTTGTGGCGATTTTTCGCCTGTTCTGCCAGGTTTCTACGCCCGGTTGCTGGATTATTGCCAGCGGTAACAAACATAACCCCGCCTGCTCTTACCGTCAAGCGCTCTTCGACTAAGCCGGTAATTATTGTGCGCTTCATACCGCACGCCTGTTGATTGAATACATCCCCTCATCTCTCCAAAATTTATCGTAGATTGAGGCTAGATGATTGCAAGAGCTGTCAAACCACGTCAAGAAAATGCGCCAAACTGTTCCAAACTGTTCCAAATTGTTCCAAACTGCGCAAAGCTGATTTATTCCTGAAACTCAGGTTTTATTAGGGTTACGGCGTAATATTGCCGGTTTTCCTGGAATCCAAATTGCGCCAAATTGTGCCAAACTGCGCAACGGTGTAGCGCTATTTTTTGAAAATTGTCCGTTTATAGCAGGAAGTAATTTTTTTAAAATTGAGGGTGCTTCCATTTTTTAATTTTAATTCCCGGCTCTTGATGCGCTCCTTTTCAAAAACTTCATCATCTTCTGGAACTCGAGTTTTAATTGATTCGTGAATGAAGTTATCGCCAAGGACATAATTTGCGAGTTCATAAGCAGTGGGGGTTTTTGGGGCTGACTCTTCCATTTCATCCAGCGCGGCCTCCAGTAATGCGCGGGTGTCGCTATTATGTCTAACCCGATTGCGTTTTTTTATTAATGCGCCGCTTGGTGTGGTGTCTGGTTCTGGTTCGGGACGTTCGCCTGAATCCTGGGTGATAAGATCAAAATGCTGATCCTTGTCGATCATGAAATAACAGTCTTCTATATCAACCGACATAGAGCCAATTTGTACCTGATCAATAATTTCGTGGATCGTGCTGCGGGTGTGGGAATCTGAAGTTGATGGATTTAGCCGGGTAACTGTTGCCAGGTTGTTTGTGTGGCTGTAAGAATACTCATCTTGGCGTGTTAAGTTGAAAAAGCCAGTCGTTTTGATGTAGCTCTTACAGTCGCCTTCTTCTCTATCGTGGAGGGGTGATAGTAGATATTTATTGCCGTTAAATCCTTGTGAGCAATAGACTTCAAATAGTTTGCCTGAAAAGTGATGCTTTACAAACCAGCATCCGTAACCGCTAAAAAACCATTCAGTCATACAAATTACGCCAAGGCAAAACCGCCAAATATGGATAACCGGAAACAGATCGGCGTAACTATCTGCTTTTGCCCCGTCGGGCTATCCGGTCGATCTCATCATATCAACATCCCGCAAAATCACGAACTATGCTTTATGGCTAGCCGAAAAATTTTGAGGAGAATTTTAAATGCGCGTAACCTGCCCCCATTGCCGCCAAAAGGCTGTGATTTCATCATCCAATAAATTGAGCGATACGGTCACTGACTTGTATTGCAACTGTAAAAATACCTGCGATTGCGGCGCTACCTTCGTTTTTTCTCTGTCCTACAACCACACGATTAACCCCCCAGTTGAAACAACCCTGCAAATCGTCTTAGCTTTGGTCAACCGCATGACTGAAGCGGAAAAAGTGGCGCTGGGGCAAACTGTATTCCGCTGATTGAATCTGTAACACAAAACACTACCTTACTCTATCCTGCCCTATAGATTATTATGTTTAAAACTGCTTTTTGCCGTTAGGTTGAAGGGTGTGGAATGATTTTTATATTTGCTGATAGATACTGATTATCTATATTTAACAATTGTTGATAGGTGTTGATTATTTTTGAACACCCGTTGAACGACCCTCTCAGAATGCTTCAGGAATTTCGATATACTTAGGTGTAAATAAAGTAAACATTATTTACAGTACAAGCCATCCCCTGCAACCCGCATTCTACCGTTGAAAAAAACGGTTAATTCCACTGTGTGGTATATCCTTAGAGATTAATTAACACATTTGAGGGGGTAATTTATGAAGGGGCATAATATTGGCTACGTTCGCGTTTCTTCCGGATCGCAAAATATCGAAAGGCAATTAGCAAGCGTTGAGCTGGATAGAGTTTTCACCGATACGGCAAGCGGCAAAACCACGAACAACCGGCCCGAACTGGAGCGCTGTTTGTTGCATTTACGCGCGGGTGATGTGCTGCATATTCATTCAATCGATAGGTTGGCCAGGAATCTAAAAGAGCTGCAAGCGCTGGTTGATGCGGTCACTCAGGAAGGCGTTGCAGTGAAGTTTCACAAGGAAAATTTATTGTTCGATATGTCTAACGACAATCCTATGCAAACACTCATGTTTCAAATGCTGGGGGCTTTTGCTGAATTTGAAAGGACATTGACAAGAGAACGCCAAAAGGAAGGCATTGCCGCCGCTAAAGCACGCGGGCAAAAACTGGGAGCGCCGCCAAAATTAAAGCCGTTGCAGGTGAAGATGCTTCGTGATCGGGTGGCGCTGGGTGAAGATAAGGCAAAAATCGCCAAAGCGTTTGGAATTTCCCGGCCAACGCTTTACAAACTGATTGCCTGCTCGTAATGCCGCCAAGGGCATAAAACAGGCCAACAAAACCACTTTGGATAATGCCATCGTATAGCCCGGCCTATTTTCGCGGCGCTATGGGGCTGTATTTCTGTTTTTTGATCTAACAGACAGGCTCATTGCCTTGGTGGGAGCGGGGTCGCCTGGAAAGAAGAATTTTGAAGCAACCCGGTCAACCCCTAACCATTCACTCAAAATGGCTAACAAAATTATAAATCAATTTGCAAAATGGGTTGCCATAACTCCGACATCATTTTTTTCCGGCTCAGTTTCAGAAAAAACCGGGGGTTCTGGCATTTTTTCTGGGGGTTCCGGATTTTCGCTTTGCACTTCCTAGGTTTCACAGGCCTGTGAAACCTCTTTTGCCGATTCGCGTAATTGATTGTTGGCCATTTTTTCAGGTGATCACGGATTCAACGCATCAACTAACGAAGAAAACGTCAAACCGGCAAACCCTAACCATCACGCACTGGATGGCTATCTGGATTATAGGGCAAGCTGTTTTTAAACCAAAACAGAAAACTGGCCAGTTTTTAAACAAATTGAGTTCAGGATAGAAGCCGCCTAGCCTGTAGGATTTTATTATGCATGGTTATCAACAGAATTTGTGGATAACCCACAGGCCCTACTAAGCACCTCGCCAGCCCAGGCGTTAAGGCTTTTTCCCTTGGCTTTCGCGGTCACTAACGCGGCGGCATGGACTTCAGGCGGTATCCGCAACAGTAGTTTGCCATTGGCAGGCTTTTCAGGCGTCTTGCCGATTTCCTTGCAGGCTTCCAGATAATCATCAACGGCCTCTTCAAATGCCGCGCGTAATTCGGTACCGTTATCAGCATGAAAGCCTATTATGTCGTTGATACCCAGCAAGCGCCCAACCAGAATATTATCCCGGTCGTCAAAATCTATGCGGGCTGTGTAACCTTTGTAGGTTAGTGTGTTCACGGTTTCATACCTATAGCCATCAAAAAATCACGGGCGTGTTCGACTTGATACGGTTTAGCTTCTTTGGCAGGATGCGGCCTATGGAAAGCCACAACCCTACCGTTAAACTCAAAGCGTACCCGCGAACCGCGCCCTTCGATAACCCGGCAACCAATAGCGATTAATAACGCCTCAATACGCGCCCATTCAAGCGTGGCCGTGGTCGGCTTGCTGAATATGGCCGTTAATGTTTTGGTATGCTTGGGTTTCATCGCTACATGCTATCATAATTTAATAGCATTAAAGTTATTTTTTACAGGCTATTGCGTCCATAAAGATTAGATACGGATTAAATATGCGGGGGTAACATTGGGGGGTAACTTTAATAAGAATATCAGAAATAACCCTTGTTTTATATGGATTATAATAGCAAATTCGATTGAGGCCCTCTTTCGGGAAGTGCAAAGAAACATTAAAACCCGCAAGCCGCAAGGCTTAGCGGGTTTTTTATTGTCCAGCGTAATGCACCAGGCTTTATTAACATTGGCGGCGCATGGGGGTACAAAGCAGGTATATTTAAATACCCCGAAGCAGATGCCGCCATAAGAACGTTAAACCCACACCGTACATAGCTTTTGCACAATCAACCAAACCTCCCTATACTTAGCCAGCATGCCACCGGCAACTTTGCTTTAACGTTATAGCCGATTACACTCTTTAAACGTTTACCACGCAGGCATAACCGCCCAAGGATGACCATGTCCGACAAAAAACTCACTACCTACCTGCATAACGACAAACGCAAAAACAATCCCCCTGTTGGTCTGGTGACGCCGGAAACCGATTGCGTCGAAGAAAAACAAAAGTGGCGCTACGATCCGCATATCGACCCGTCCTTGCAGTTTGACAGCAGCCGCGCGGCGGTGGAAAAGCTGATTGACGACGCCCTGCAAAGCAGCGATCAGGACAGCATGCGCGCCGCGCTGGAAACCCTGAAACAGATGCAGTCGCCGTATTTGAACTGGACTGGCAAGGCCGAAAAAACCAGCTTTGAAGTGGATACCGTGTCGCTGCATGTGCATGAACGCATTGACCCTGCCACCATTTTGCAAGCCTTGCGGCACAACCTTCTGGAAAAACAGGCGGTCGGCGGCTTGGGCGAACAGGCAGACTTGTTCGACAGCAACGTGTTTGCCGCCGATCCGCTGCGCGAAGCGCTGGAGTTTTACAAGCACGAAAAAGGCTGGGCCAACCGCATGATTTCCGGCGACTCGCTGCTGGTGATGAACAGCCTGCTGCAAAAGGAAAGCATGGCAGGACAGGTGCAGATGATCTACATCGACCCGCCCTACGGTATCAAATACGGCAGCAACTTTCAGCCGTTCGTGAACAAACGCGATGTCAAAGACCGCAGCGACGAGGATTTGACCCAGGAACCGGAAATGATCAAAGCCTTCCGCGACACCTGGGAGCTGGGCATCCATTCCTATCTGACCTACTTGCGCGACCGGCTGCTGTTAGCAAAGGAATTGCTGGCGGACAGCGGCTCTTGTTTTGTGCAGATTTCTGACGAGAATCTTCATCATGTCAGGGAGATTATGGATGAGGTGTTTGGGGCGGGGAATTTTGTTGGACTAATAACGTTTACAAAAACTTCTAGTGCAAGTTCCGAGTTACTTGCATCCGTAACTGATTATCTAATTTGGTATGCAAAAGATATTTTGAGATTGAAATATCACCAGCTATATATTGAAAAACAACTTGGTGCGGCAGGTGGTCAAGCATATAAACGAATCCAGTTAAAAAATGGGATGCGGTGCTCCATAATCAAAGGTGATCAAGATGCTCCAAACCTTAATCTTGATGGAACAAGGCCTTATACACTGGGTGATATGACGAGTCAGAGACCACCTGGTTCATTTCCAGTTGAATTTCAAGGTCAGGTAATTACACCAAAAAGTAATTTTTGGAAAACAGGACTAGCCGGTTTTCCACGTTTAATCAAAGCCAATCGAATAGAAAAAGTTGGGACAGTATTAAGGTTTGTTAGATTCTTTGACGATTTTAAAGTTTTCGCACGTACTAATCTATGGTCAGATTTGGGTGGGGCTTTAAACAAGAACTATGTTGTCGAGACAAACGTAGAAACTATTTCACGCTGCCTCTTAATGACCACAGACCCCGGCGACCTGGTGCTGGACATCACCTGCGGTTCCGGAACCACCGCATTTGTAGCCGAAAAATGGGGCCGCCGCTGGATTACCTGCGACACTTCGCGGGTTGCCATCACTCTCGCCAAGCAACGGCTGATGACCGCCCAGTACGATTATTACCCGCTCAAATATCCCGACGAAGGCATGAAGTCTGGTTTCATCTACAAAACCGTGCCGCATGTCACCTTGAAAGCCATCGCCAACAACCCGGAAATCGATGTTATTTACGACAAAATGCACCCCGCGATTGAAAAAGCCTTGGCGGCATTGAATGTGGTTTTGGCAAAAAACAAGCCCTCTCCAAAGGGAGAGCAACGCATGGAGCAGTTGCCGAGGGAAAATACAAACAAGGGAAAAGGCCGTTCGCTGAGCGGAGCCGAAGCGACGGCTGGCTTCGTCTCCGCTCAGCCAACGAATCAGCTTAAAGAATGGCAAGTGCCGTTCGATTTTCCCAAGGACTGGCCGGAAGACGCGCAACAAGCGTTTGCTGCATTTCACCAAGCCCGGCAAGCGATGCAAAAACGCATGGATGACGCGATTGCCGCTAATGCCGATCAGGAAATTCTTTACGACCAGCCTAAAATCGACAAGAACAAACTGCGGGTCACAGGTCCCTTTACCGTGGAAGCGGTGCCGTTTCCCAGCGTGTTGAGTCTGCAAAAAGCGCAAGAACCGGCCGAAGCCACCACCGCCGTGGCGCGTTCCGGCGCGTCATCACGGCAGCAGCAATGGAAAGACGAACTTTTAAAAGCCGGAATACGCGGTAAAAACCGCCAGAAAATTGAGTTCGCCGAGATCGAAACCTTGTCCGGCACCCAATATCTTCATGCCAGGGCGCTGACCAAAGACGCAGGTGAAGCCGTGGTAATTTCTTTCGGCCCGGAACACGCGCCGTTGGAACAACGGCAAGTTGAATTTGCCCTGCGCGAGACGGAAAAATTGCGGCCTGCGCCGCTTATGATCGTGTTTGCCGCGTTTAACTTCGACCCGGAAGCCGCCAAGGACATCGACGAACTCAACTGGCCGGGCGTAACATTGTTAAAAGTGCAGATGAACACCGATTTGCTGACCGAGGACTTAAAGAAAAAACGCGCCAGCAATGAATCGTTCTGGTTGATGGGGCAGCCGGATGTGCATTTAAGCAAACGCGAGGATGGTTTGTACCAAATTGAAGTATTCGGCTTCGATTATTTCGATACCCAAAAAAGCGACATCGTTTCCGGCGGCAAAAACAAAATCGCCATGTGGCTGCTCGATACCGATTACGACGAACGCGCCCTGTTGCCGCGTCAGGTGTTCTTTCCGATGGCGGGCAGTCAAGACGGCTGGAACAAGCTGGCTAAAAACCTGAAAGCGACCTTGAACGAAGAACGCTTGGCGGCGTATCATGGGACAGTGTCATTGCCGTTCGCCGCCGGTAAAAACCACAAGGTGGCGGTCAAGTTGATCGACGACCGGGGCATTGAGTCGTTGAAAATCTTGCCGCTGGCTTAGTTTCCTGAATACCCCATACGGCAAACACCCATTTTCGGTATAACCAATCACAACAATAGGAGTATTGGCATGTCAGATAACGTGGACAATATAGTGTTAGAACATCTGCGGCATATTCGCAGTAGAGTTGACCAAATAGCAGACGACATGTCTGATCTTAAGCATCGCATGTCTAGTCTTGAATCAGCAATGGTGTCAGTTAAACATGAAGTTGCTCATGGTGATGAAACCGATGCCAGGCAACAAGTGACGCTTGACAAGATTATTGATCGCATTCAGCGCATAGAAAGAAGACTTGAACTGA
>JBAQEN010000519.1:0-4763 GCA_049286765.1 Methylococcaceae bacterium | reverse complement strand
CAGCTACCTTTCGCATTTTATTCTGCTACAGGTCTACCTCTGATTATTGTCATCAGCGAAATCGGCATTTCTTCCGGACTTATGCCACCGGACAGAGCCTCTATACTGGTGAGCGCGGGTATGCTTTCAGTCTTGTTTTTTCCTATCCTGGCCATAAAATTACGCGGAAAATACGTTTTGCCTTGGTAATACTTGCGATAATGTTACGTTAACCCAAGTCACTTAGAAATACATTTTTATTTTGGAAAGGTTGTCTACTTTTCTTTCCTATATCGCCTGGAAGCCAACGTCTGGTATTCTGGATCTGCGCAATCATTGTCGGACTGGTTATTGTAATGATGACCCTGCTTGGTGAATGGGCTGCGCGAACCTACCGCATTCTTTCGCTCCACTACCCTTGGATTTATTTTGTCATCTCGCCTGCCGGTATGGGGTTTACTACATGCTGCAATCATCACTCACGTCATTTGTGATTGCCATGGAAATGACCATCAGCCATGAGATTTTGATTCCATTGATGACGACCGCTTTTTAGCTAATGGGACATCAAAACTAGTAAATCCTAGCACTTTATACCGTGCATTGTGTGATGCCTATAAACTCATTTTAAACAAGGAAAACAAAACTAAAGCTTGACTCCCAAGTTTATTATTGCCAGCATCACTGGTCGGGAATCAGTCTTAATCAACTCTTAAAACCCTCGCGACTGTCTGAATCCACTGTCTTGGGCCTAGCCAATGTCTGGAAAAATAAGGAGTAATATGATGAATCATACTCACGAAAACTCTTCTTCCATAACGCATCAAAAAGAGTTTTATACCTGCCCCATGCACCCGGAAGTACGCCGGGAACAAGCGGGAAGCTGTCCAGAATGCGGGATGGCGTTAGAGAAAGTGGTGGATACGGCTGCCAAAACTAAAACTGAATATACTTGCCCGATGCATCCTGAAATTATTCGCAATGAGCCGGGTTCCTGCCCCAAGTGCGGCATGGCTCTGGAACCCCGCGATGTTTCAGCGGAGGAAGGAGAAAGCCGCGAACTCACTGATATGAGCAGGCGGTTTTGGGTCAGTACCGCTTTGTCGATACCGGTGTTCGTTATGGCGATGGCCCATGACCTTAAGCCGGAATTAATAAGCAGCTTCTTAACCATCCACACCTTGCAATGGCTTGAATTTGCTTTAGCCACACCCGTCGTTTTGTGGGGCGGCTGGCCGTTCTTTCAACGCGGTTGGGTTTCTGTTATTCATCGCAGTCTGAATATGTTTACCCTGATTGGTCTAGGTATTGGCGTTGCCTGGATTTACAGTGTACTGGCAACTTTTCTACCGCAGATTTTTCCACCGCTCATGCGTGATCAAAATAATGCCGTGGCAGTATACTTTGAAGCGGCTGCGGTTATCACCACCTTGGTTCTGCTGGGTCAGGTACTGGAATTACGGGCGAGAAGCCGAACCAACGATGCGATTAAAATGTTGTTGGGGCTGGCTCCCAAAACAGCCCGGCTTCACCATGCCGACGGCAGCGAAACCGATATTCCGCTGGAACAGGTAAAACCCGGTGATATTTTACGGGTGCGGCCCGGTGAAAAAGTGCCGGTTGATGGTGTAGTACTTGAGGGCACGAGTTCAGTTGATGAATCGATGGTAACGGGTGAATCGATTCCGGTCGAAAAAGTTGTCGATAACCCTTTGATAGGTGCCACGATTAACGGCACAGGTAGTCTATTGATGCGCGCCGAGCATGTTGGCAGCGATACCTTGCTCTCCCAAATTGTCCATATTGTCAGTGAAGCGCAACGCAGTCGGGCGCCCATACAAAAACTGGCCGATGTGGTGTCCGGTTACTTTGTCCCTATTGTAGTGTTGACGTCAATCATAGCGCTTGCAGTATGGTGGTTGTGGGGTCCTGAACCCAGATTGGCTCATGCGGTGGTCAATGCAGTGGCGGTTTTGATCATCGCTTGTCCTTGCGCATTAGGATTGGCGACCCCTATCTCAATCATGGTCGGAACCGGACGCGGTGCCACAGCGGGCATTCTGATTAAAAATGCCGAAGCGCTGGAGATTATGGAAAAAGTGGATACCTTAGTGGTCGATAAAACCGGCACATTAACAGAAGGAAAGCCTAAATTGATCACGGTTGAGACAGTCAACGACTTCATTAAGGAAGATATATTGTGTTTTGCCGCCAGTCTGGAGCGCGCCAGTGAACATCCACTTGCCGCCGCGATTGTAAAAGGCGCGGAAGAACAAGGCTTGACGCTGATTCAGGTTGCTGATTTTCAATCACTCACCGGACGGGGTGTTACGGGGCAAGTCAACGGGCAGAATGTTGCATTAGGTAATGCTCAGTTGATGGCTGAATCGGGCATAGTAACAGACCTGTTGGCGGATTCGATGGAAACCCTGCGCAAACAGGGGCAAACGGTCATGATGATAGCCATTGACGGCAAAGCGGCCGGACTGGTCGGTGTGGCCGATCCGATTAAGAAAACAACGCTAAAGGCACTGTCAGAATTACATAAAGAGGGAATCAAGGTGGTGATGTTGACGGGCGACAACCATACGACTGCCGAGTTTGTTGCCAAAAGCCTGGGTATTGAACAGGTTTATGCGGAAGTGTTGCCTGAGCAAAAATCCGAAATTGTCAAACAGTTGCAGGCGGAAGGGCGTATAGTCGCCATGGCAGGCGACGGCATTAACGATGCGCCTGCTCTGGCTGCGGCCCACATCGGCATCGCCATGGGCACAGGTACCGATGTCGCCATGGAAAGCGCAGGAGTTACCCTGGTAAAAGGTGATTTATTAGGACTCGCGAAAGCCCGTCATTTAAGCCATGCTACCATGCGCAATATCCGCCAGAACCTGTTTTTTGCGTTTATTTATAATGCTCTCGGTGTTCCGGTTGCCGCCGGTGTCCTGTATCCTTTTTTGGGTATCTTGCTGTCGCCGATGATCGCGGCGGCGGCTATGAGTTTTAGTTCGGTTTCAGTCATCGCCAATGCGTTACGGCTAAGGCGTGTGTCTTTGTAGTAGTGGTACCCTCTCTGGCCGCTTCTGAGATCATGCGTTGCGGCCGTTTTAGTGCCGGGATTTTTATGAGGCCGCAGGAAAATGAAAATAAACTATAGGAACTTCATACTGTGAAGATTCCCTACCGCACTGCGCCGGTCCCTTCTACAGAAATACCCGCGGGTATTCCTTTTATTATTGGCAACGAACTCGCGGAACGCTTTAGCTATTATGGCATGCGGGCGATTTTGGTCGTATTCATGACTCAATACCTGATGGATGCTAGCGGTAGCCCTGATCCCATGACGGAAAACGAGGCCAAAGCGTATTTCCATTTATTCGTATCCATTACCTATTTCACACCCTTTTTTGGAGCAATACTGGCCGATGGACTATTAGGCAAGTACCGGACAATCATCTTGCTGTCGATCGTCTATTGTTTAGGTCATTTTAGTCTGGCGCTGGATGACACGCGAACCGGTTTGCTGGTAGGTCAAGCTCTGATCGCATTAGGCGCAGGCGGTATTAAACCTTGTGTATCCGCGCATGTCGGCGACCAGTTTGGTGCCAGCAATCAGTATTGGCTTGGCCGGGTATTCAGCTGGTTTTATTTGGCTGTTAATCTCGGGGCTTTTGTGTCCATGTTAGTGATTCCCTGGCTGCTTAAAACCTTCGGCGCATCGGTTGCATTTCTGGTGCCTGGCGTGTTGATGTTGCTGGCGACAGGAATATTCTGGACGGGGCGATACCGGTTTGTGCATATTCCCGCTGCCGGTATGAATTTCGTGCGCGACGCTCTGAGTGGAGAAGGTTTGCGTTGTCTTGGGCGCTTAAGCGGAATTTATTTGTTTATTGCTATGTTTTGGGCCCTGTTTGACCAAACGGGTTCATCCTGGGTCTTGCAGGCGCAACAGATGGATAGACAGGTATTCGGCATCGAGATTTTACCCTCGCAAATTCAAGCCGCCAATCCTTTGCTGATCGTCGTGCTCACGCCGTTGTTTTACCGGCTGTTATACCCGGCACTGGGCAGGTTTTTGCACTTGGGTTATTTGAACAAAATCGCCATCGGCTTGTTTATCACTGTTTTTTCGTTTGTGCTGGTCGCCGGCGTTCAGATGCGCATAGATGCAGGATACCACCCCAGCATTGGCTGGCAATTGCCGGCTTATCTGCTGCTGACTTCCGCCGAGGTGATGGTGTCGATCACTTGTCTGGAGTTTTCCTATACTCAAGCCCCACGGACAATGAAATCGTTCGTGATGTCGTTTTATATGGCGGCAATAGCACTCGGGAATTTATTCACCAGCGCGGTGAATTATTTCATTGAAAATCCGGACGGTTCCAGCCGTCTTGCCGGAGCCAGTTATTTTTGGTTTTTCGCCGGACTGATGTTGGTGACAGCCTTGGGTTTTGTTTGGCATAGCCGGAATTATCAAGAACAGGCTTATCTGCAAGAAGAGTTATAGATCAATGGTAATTCAATTGGGAGTACTTTTTTAGGCTAATAGGCCGGTTTGATCAAGGCCTTTTGTAAATCTTGTTGAGAGCACATAAACTGTCCGGCTTTCATACTGTACCGGGGAGGTATAGAGATGAAACGGGCAGAATGGTTACAGGAGACTCGGAAAATGAGATTCGAAGAAGCGTATGGAGATTGGCAGGGCGGGCGTTTAACGCAAGAAGAAGCGGCGCGGCTGGTGGGGCGTCTGCGAGAGGACGTTCCGGCGGTATATTGACCGGTACGAG
>JBAQEN010000518.1:0-3792 GCA_049286765.1 Methylococcaceae bacterium | reverse complement strand
AATCGTTCCTGTCTTAGCCTATATAATGTAGGCGCATTAATCTGAAAAAGGCAAAACCATCGAAAGGTGGTGACGCAAAATTACCAGTCTAAAGGAATTTTCCTATGACAGTGGGATCGCCAGAATCAAAGAGTAGTTTAGAGAATTTCTAAATATATCCTCTTCCTCAGGGAACAGGCGCTTTATTGAATGTTTAGAGATTCTTTTAATTGCATCAGTTGATATAGTTTACCCCTCTAGGAACTCCTCGGACCTAAATAAATTATTTTAGGAGAAGAGTTGTGAAAACTTACCATCAAAACAAGAAATCCAATACCGGCTTTAAGCTGGCCACTATAGCTACAGCTTTGGCTTTGGGCCTGACAGGTAAACCCTACCTTGCCCAAGCAGAACCAAACGCGGTTACTTCAAATCTACAGGCGCTTGCGGTATCATACGCTCAGGAAAGCAATGGTGTGCTCGCGCAGGATCAGTGGACCCGAATTGAGTTTAGCGGCACTTATATTGATCCGGTCGTCGTAGTTGAAGGCTCAAGCGCTAACGAAAACAATGCTTATGTAGTTGGTATTCGTAATGTCGATTCGCTGGGTTTCGAAATCAGCCTTAAAAATTGCAACAATTCCGCCGGCAATCCGCTTCAGGAAGATGTTAGTTATGCCGTTATTGAAAGAAGCCAGTTGCCCGCAACTGAAGACGGTAATGCAAATATTAGACAGCAATTTTCATGGGGCGAATGTACAACAGCAGCTGCAAACTCAACAAGCAGCTAACATTTACATAAATATAAGGTAGTGGGCTCAATTATTCTTGAGCAAGAAAATGATTTCAACACTTCTTTAATTATCAAGGCAACGTTTATATTCGTAAAGAGAACACTATGAAAAAGATTCGCTGTTTATCTCTTGCCATGAATCTTCTAACAACCGGTATCGTGTTTGCAGCTGACGAAATTCACTGGACCTTTACCGGTAACGATTCGGTCACTTTTAACTGGCGAGGTACATCTGCGGAAAACTCGATTGGTTATGGGATTAATTCAGGAGAATATACTCAGGTAATTGCAACGACCCCTGATCCAGTTCCTGTTTCATCCAGTGGCCCTTTCTGGGAAGCACAGCTAACCGGTTTAACAGCAAGCACCCGTTACTATTATAAAATTGGCAACAAGCCTGAGCGTAGTTTTTACACTGCGCCGGCTCCAGGCAGTTCGGATTTTAACGTATACGCCCTGGGCAATATGGGCAGCACTTCCGCGTACTTTAATATGGGTGCGGTTCAAGATCTTATCGCTAGCGACCGGCCAGCTTTTGTTGCCGGATTAGGCGATCTTACCCTCGGAAACTCCGATGGAAAAGAAGCAATTGACCAACACTTTAACGATATTATGATGTGGTCTACTCAAACCGCTTATATGCCGGTCTGGGGAGAAAGAGATACTGTTTCATCCGATAAAGAAAGTTTTGCAAACTATAAAGGCCGCTTTGCTGTCCCTAATTCGCAGACATCCCCAGGCTCTCCATTAGCGGGAGGAGAAGACTGGTACTGGTTTGATTACGGTAACGTCCGCTTTATCACTCTGCCAGAACCTTGGACTGGAGCTTGGAGTGACTGGATGAAAAAAGCCGGAACTCTTATGGCTCAAGCCCAAGATGATCCCGCTATCAAATTCATCGTCACTTTCGTGCATAGACCCGCCTATTCATCCGGCCATAATACCGGATCGTCCGAGCTTAAAAGCATGCTGGATACATTAGGTGATACTTATAGCAAGTACCAGTTAAACGTCAATGCTCATAGTAATAATTACGAGCGAAGTTTCCCTCAGCATGGTGTAACTCATGTAACTGCCGGAGCGGGCGGCGCAGATCTTACTCAGGATGGCGCCTGCTTATGGCTAACCTGCACAAAACCAGCTTGGTCTGCTTTCCGGGCAATGCATCTTGGCGCCTTGAAATTACATTTTACCAATTCCGCCATAGAGGGTTCGTTTATCTGTGGCCCCGAAGGTGGCGGCGCCAATGATGTGACCTGCAAAACAGGCCGTGTCGTCGATAGTTTCGTAATTGGTACGTTAGAGTAAACCATAATATTCACTCCGGCGCCGAATAACGGCGATTGTACCCGGACAGTTACTGGTATTACCAATAACCTAACTGGTGGTAATAACAGCTGGATTTACAGAGTTACCGGTTAAGAGCCGCCTATCGGCCAAATCTTTACATTTTTGACAAGACTTCTATTTTTTATTTATAAACATGGTGTTATGTAAATGTGAGTTTGGCAAAAAACTCCTTTGGGCTCCGGCTTAAGGTTTACTACTTTTGATTACGTCCATCCACGCACCCATATAATTTCGAGCAAGCTTTTCGAGTTGTGAGTAAGCACTCTTCTGTAGCATTTGACTTTATTGAAAAGGACTTTAAATGGCGCCCTTTATATACCAACCCGGTACACATTGCACTGGTCTAGTTCAGGCTAGCAAACTAAAACACTACTTTGGTTCACTTTTTCATAACAATGCAGACTAACTAATAGGGGAAATGGCTGGAAGAACCCGGTTGCCGCTGGGTCGCAATAACCAGGTAATGCAGTCAATGGTGGCATAAAAGATGCTGCGCGTTTATTGCCGGAATAAATAGTTGTCATTATCATCGGTTTCAACCTTGAAGACTTGACTTTGATCCTTTTGAAAGTTATTCCTGTCAATTAAAGTTGAAAAGAGTAAACGATATTTATTGCCAGATTAATAACCCCAGGCTTGGATGCCCTGCTAAACACTCGTATTTGTATCAGAACCTTCCCAAGGTATAGTGTGAACACCAACCACAAATTCTAAGTCTGTTATCGGAGGCCATATAAATGTCAGAACTACACGCAAATCCAGGCGCCAGCAATGCCTCAAAACCAGACATCGCTGCCAATAACATCTATCCTGTCTTAGCCCGCGCAACGCTTTTCGAGCTTCATGCGAACCTTCTTGATCTCCTTAGGAAAGGGCTGTCATTGCGGGAAGCTCCAAAAAACCTTGTGGTTGTCGGCCCTGGCTCTGAAGCGCTCCCCTACTCCGAGCATTTGGAGGCATTGGTTTCGCTTCTGGAGGGTGGCAACCTGATCCTGCTGGACTACAACAAGGAAATCTGTGACAAAATTCCCGCTTATCTCGAAAGTAAGGGCTTTGCCAAGCGTTTTAGTATAAAGCGTTCCCAAGACGAAGGCATCATCGATCCAGGAAATTACCACAACACGATCCTTGTCAGGCAGTGGAACATACGGAACGGTTATCCGTTTCCTGCTGCGAGCGTCGACGCCATTGACATGACCGTTTCCATGCACCATGCCACGCAGTATGCAGCAGACATTTGCGATCTTTTCATGCATGCCAGGAACACCCTTAAAACAGGCGCCATTCTCCATCTTGGAGAAGGCGACGTCGACATGAAGTACAGCGAGCGAAAAATAAAGAGGTTTGCCCATGATGTTATTGCCTCTGGCGTGCAAGGAGTTATGATTTCTGACTCAAGATATGAGGACTTTTCTCCACGGCAATGGCATATCGGGGACGAAGGCACAGAGGCGTTAATACACGTCACTTCGAACGGCATGGTCTGCATCCACCATGCTGATGTCGAGAAGGTTTCGTCTCATCTGGCGAAATCCGGTTACAAGCAGATGCACATCATCGATAATGCTGTCGTGCTACCGCTCATCGACCACTCCATCGAGGAAGATTTTCAGGACATGATTGCGCCTGTCCGTGCTTATTACGATGCCATAACCGAGCTGTGTCTGCGG
>JBAQEN010000517.1:0-4560 GCA_049286765.1 Methylococcaceae bacterium | reverse complement strand
CCAGCATTAGGCGGCTGGGGCGCTAGGCTGGATAGTATGACCAACATATGTGAACTGTTGATAAACCTCGTAATGAACGGCAAGCCAAAGATGCTGATAGGCTTGAACTAAAAAGTATGTGGTCGGTTGTTCGTTTGATTAATACGGGCACGGGGACAAAGATCGCCGGGGAATAGACAGGGTCTAAACTAATCGTGTAACGGCTGTGAAACATGGTAAGCCTGTATTGCCGCCCTGAACAGTGGGCAAGCGAACCGTAAGGAACGCCATCGGAGGTGCAGGTAAAGGAAAGAGGAAAAAGCGTAATGGAAAGCTTTCCATTATGCTTTTTATGGAAAGTAAATTGTTATGGAAAGTCTAATGCAGGTGGGCGGTGGCAATAGGCTCTTCGCCGAGCCTTTTCGATCGAGAAAGCCCTAATCTACTTTCCATAATGCTACCGTCCTTCAGGGCATACTTGAAGGAGAGCAGCATGTTGGCAACTTATTTCAAAGAACCCCGTACGCTCGCAGTATTTCGGTGCGGACCGGCTGGTAGTCAATTGGATCGCTTCATCATATGGCTGGAAATTCGCGGATATCGCCGCGCGTGCATCCGCCGTCACTCCCGTGAGGCACATCGTTTTGCAGTCTGGGCACAATCGGAAGGTTTGACGCTGTGCAATTTAGATCAAAACACACTGCATCAATTTCAGAACCATCTTGAGAAGCGAAAGATGCTTCGAAAACCGAATGGCGATCATAGCACTGCTTACCATGGTTCCCGTGTATTTGTGGATTTCCTTGAAGCAACCGGAACTGTAATTTCTTGTTCGCCCAGTTGTTTGGCTGAATCTCCGGTTCTGTTGTTGGAATTTATGGAATGGATGCGGACGCAGCGCGGCATCAGGGAAAGTACACTTACCCGTTACCGTAAGTCCATTATCGATCTGCTGCAAGATTTGGGGACAGATGCAAGCACCTACGATGCAAAGGGACTGCGAGGGTTTTTACTTCGCCACGTTGCAAGCGCAGGCACTAGCAAAATTCTGTCGACAGCCATACGGATGTTTCTGCGGTTCTTGATTGTTCAAAGTCTTTGTATGCCTGGCCTGGAGCATGCCATCCCGACTATCGCAAGGTGGCGACTATCCTCTCTGCCCAAGTACCTGCCTTCCGAGGCTGTCGAGCGCCTGATTGACTCTTGTGATGTATCCACGCCTCTTGGTGCGAGGGATCGTGCGATTCTCTTGCTGATCTCCCGCCTGGGCTTACGTGCCAGCGATGTCAGTGCGCTGAAGTTTGGGGATATCGAATGGTCGCAGGCAACGATGATCGTGTCAGGAAAAAATCGACACGCAACACGGTTACCGCTTCCACAGGAAGTCGGTGATTCCATCTTGCATTATCTAACGCATGGGCGGCCAGATGGCGTTGGTGAGCACGTGTTTGTCACTGCCATCGCGCCTATCATCGGGGTAACTCATCACACAGTTAGCGGTATAGTATTTCGGGCGTTGCGCCGTACTGGTATAGATGCCCCCACACAGGGCTCACATCTGCTAAGGCATTCTGCAGCAACGACTATGCTACGCGATGGTATGTCACTGCCAGCCATTGGCGCTCTCTTGCGCCATGCATCGATTGAGACAACCGCGATTTATGCGAAGGTGGACATCGAACTACTCAAAGAGGTCGCGATGCCTTGGCCGGAGAGGCAGCCATGTTAATCGATATCGTAAACATCTATCTATCCGTGCGTCGCGACGCGGGATTCAAACTGGATGAAGTCGAGAAGTATTTATCCAGCTACGCAAACTTTGCAATGGCCCGTGGGGATACCCATATCGCCGGCAAAACCGCCATCGAGTGGGCATCGCAAGCCTCATCAGAGAACGAACGCTCCAGGCGCAGTGACGTGTTGATCCGGTTTGCCAGATTTGCACGAGCCGAAGATGGTCGCAATGAGATTCCTCCTGATGGTGTCTTCTATGGTCGCTGGCATCGCCGTACACCATATATCTATACCGACGAAGAAGTGCAGAAACTGATCGTGTATGCAGAGCAGCTCAAACCTATTGGCACATTGCGCCCACATACCTACAGCACGTTGTTCGGCCTATTGGCTACTACTGGGATAAGGATTTCCGAGGCACTGTCGCTACGTTTTAATGACGTTACGCCGGAAGGATTGGTGATTCGCAAAACAAAATTCAAAAAAAGCCGCCTCTTGCCATTGCATGATTCCACCATTGAGGCCATCAATCGCTATCAGCAATGTCGCAGGCAGTTTGCCACTGCCGACGACCATGTGTTTATTTCGCTCCGTGGAAAAAAACTCGGTTGCGGCTATGTTGCAAAAACTTTTAAAAACGTCCTCATGGCAGCGGGCATACAAGGTCAACCGAATGGCCCCAAACCACGATTGCACGATTTCCGTCATCGCTTTGCAGTTAAATCACTGGAGTCGTGTCACGATACCGGGGATCGCTTCGCACGCCATATGCTCGCGCTTGGGACGTACATGGGACACGTTCACCCGAAGAGTACCTACTGGTATCTTCAGAGCACCCCACTACTTATGAGAGGCATTGCTGACAAATGCGAATCATTCATCACAGGAGATCAGCCATGACCCCGATTGCGCCACATATCACCGATTTCTTGCGACAACGACTGCCCGTAGAGCGCGGAGCGAGTCCCAATACCTGTGAAAGTTATGCGTATACCTATCAGTTGCTCTTCGAATTCGCCAGCCAGCGCTTCAAGGTGACGCCGTCCAAGCTATTCTTGGAACAGCTTGATGCGTCTCTCGTTATGGACTTTCTCTCCTATATCGAATCTCAACGAGGCAACAGCCCTCGCACCCGCAATATCCGGTTAGCGGCGATTAAATCCTTCATGCGATTCATGGAGCACCGCGTGCCATCTGTGCTTGACCAAAGCCTGCGTATTCTTGCGATTCCAGCAAAAAAAACAGACACACCGTTAATCAGTTATCTCACTAAAACCGAGATGGAAGCGATCCTGAATGCGCCGGATATCCGGACTCGCTCAGGAATTCGCGACCGTGCAATGCTGCACCTTGGCTTTGCCACCGGACTTCGGGTATCCGAACTGACTGGTTTATTGCACAACGCGGTGACATTTCAGCCGACACCGATGATCTCAGTCATGGGCAAGGGGCGTAAGCAGAGATCGCTGCCATTATGGAAACAAACTGCGAGTGATATTCGAGCCTGGCTGGCAGTACGGGGCAACGTGTCGACACCCGAACTCTTCGTTAATGCACGGGGCGAGTCCATGACTCGGGTCGGATTTGCATATTTGCTCGACAAATATGTTCGGGTCGCCACGCAGATATGTCCGTCTCTGAATGGAAAGAATGTCACACCTCATGTGCTTAGACATACCTGCGGTATGATGATTTACCAGGCGACAGGCGATTTGAGAAAAGTTTCGTTATGGCTAGGTCACGCTTTTATGCAGACGACAGAAATGTATCTTCATGCCGATCCTATGGAGAAGATTGAAGCCATTGAGGGTGCATTGCCGCCGACTCTCCGGCCTGGCAAGTTTACCGTCCCGGACAAATTGATCGCGTCGCTACATAGCAAAGTATTATGAAAAGCAATCAAAGTCTCAGAACGCCGCTTCCTTGGGTTCAACCCACTTAGCTTTCCATAACAATTTACTTTCCATAAAAAGCGAATGCCACTCTGTAATCGGGCGGATAGGGGTTGAAACATCATCCCACGCAAAAGCGGGCAGACTTCCTCATGGTCTCTTGTCACAAGAGAGTTTGTAGAACCCCTTTCAGAAGGAAAGCAAATGGACGCTGCAACACTGGCGTGTGCACCTTCAGAGTTGACCTGGCACGGCATCAATTGGGTCGAAGTTCATCGTCAAGTCAGGAGGCTGCAAGCGCGTATTGTGAAGGCTACACAGGAAGGCAGACATAACAAGGTGAAAGCCTTGCAATGGCTGCTGACCCACTCGTTTAGCGGCAAAGCTTTAGCCGTAAAACGAGTGACTGAAAATCAAGGCAAAAACACCGCCGGTGTGGACAAGGTCACATGGAAAACACCGGGAGCAAAGACCAACGCGATAGCGTCGATGCAGCGGCGAGGTTACTCGCCACGTCCACTTCGGCGAGTATTAATCCCGAAGAAAAACGGCAAGACAAGGCCGCTCGGCATTCCCACGATGAAAGACCGCGCCATGCAAGCGCTGTATTTACTCGCATTGGAGCCGGTCGCGGAAACGACAGCCGACCCGAACTCATACGGATTCAGGCCGGAGCGTTCAACAGCCGACGCCGGAGAGCAATGTTTTATTGCGCTGGCTCGCAAAAGCTCAGCGGAATGGGTGCTGGAGGCCGACATCAAAGGCTGTTTCGACAATATCAGCCATGACTGGATGATCAAAAATGTCCTTACGGACAAATTAATGTTACAGAAATGGCTCAAGGCGGGATACGTGTTTCAAAACGAACTCTTTCCCACAGAAGCCGGAACCCCGCAAGGGGGAATTGTTACTCCCCTTACACAAAAGAGAACTTTTATCGCTCTGTGACGTATCT
>JBAQEN010000516.1:0-2217 GCA_049286765.1 Methylococcaceae bacterium | reverse complement strand
AAAAGTGCGCCGCGAATTTTCTCGAAACCATACGTATCATTTTTGATGAGCACCTCCCTCGCTGGAACTATCGGGCTATCGCACAAGAAAACTGATTTCGGGAAGTTATTTTTAGCAAAATCCTAAGTTGTTGCTGGTTTCTACTGGAAATATATCCAACAAGGAGCTTGAAGGGATATTTATGAAAAATTTACCTGCGATTGTTTCGGCGCTAACGAATTTTGATTATATCGAACTTACCCGAACTTCATTGATTGAGCATGGATGAACCCACATATCCGCCCCTATTTTAACAGCGTAGAGAGTGCGAAAAGCGTCTTTACAATACCAAAGCACGATTTCGAACACGCCACCATCTATGCACTTGAACGGTTTTGCCTTGTCAGACTTTTCGCCCTCGGCGGCAATTGTGAGCATATTTCCTATCTGGGGATCGTAGCAGATAAAGGCCTTTATTCTGCCCAATTTTTTGCTCTTGCCACGGCTTTAAGCCATTGATGTTTTAACGATTCAATTTCTTGCGCTTGCATCGTTCCGTGAAATGAGCGGTCAAGCCGCCATTTCTGATTGAGTTCGCCGATTGTCCACAATCCGGCGGCAATACCGGCAAGGTAGGCGGCTCCCAGCGCAGTGGTTTCCAGATTAGAAGGACGCTCGACTTCAATAGCGGATATATCGGCCTGAAATTGCACCAGCAGATTATTTCCAGCAGCGCCGCCGTCAATTCTTAGTTGTGAAACGGTCGCGCCGCTGTCGCCGGCCATAATCTGCAATAAATCATCGACCTGAAAACAGATACTCTCCAGCGCCGCTCGGGTGATGTGCGCACGGCTTGTGCCCCGGGTAATCCCGAAGATCGCCCCGCGTGCGTGCGGGTCCCAGTGAGGCGCGCCAAGGCCTGTGAGCGCGGGAACGAAGTAAACCCCGCCGTTATCGGCAACGCTTCCTGCAAGCTTTTCGCTGTCGGTTGCCTGTTCAAACAACAGTAAACCATCGCGCAACCATTGAATGACTGCGCCAGCAGTAAACACGCTGCCTTCCAGAGCATAAACAACTTCATCGCCAATTTGCCAGGCGATCGTGGTTAACAATCCGTATTTAGAAGCGACTCTTTTTGATCCGGTATTCATCATTAAAAATGAACCGGTTCCATAGGTGCATTTGGCCATGCCCGCTTGGATACACAACTGACCGAATAACGCCGCTTGTTGATCGCCGGCAATGGCGGCAATTGGAATACCCGCGCCTATTTCTAAATTGCTGGTATTGCCATAGATTGCGCTTGAAGATTTGACGGCTGGCAACATGGATGCGGGTATATCGAATAAAGATAATAATTCATCGTCCCATTGCATATTATCGATGTTATAAAGCATCGTCCTAGCAGCATTGGAAACGTCGGTGATATGCAATTCGCCATTGGTCAGATTCCATACCAGCCATGAATCTATCGTACCGAAAGCCAATTCTCCACGATCTGCTTTCTCCCGGGCGCCATCGACATGATCGAGTATCCAGCGGATTTTAGTCGCAGAAAAGTAGGCGTCGATGAGCAAGCCGGTTTTGGCCTGAATCATCGGTTCCAGACCGGCTTCCTTAAGCCGGCTACAGTCATCGGCGGTGCGCCTGTCCTGCCATACTATGGCGTTATAGACCGGTTTGCCTGTACTGCGCTCCCAAACGACGGTGGTTTCCCGTTGATTGGTGATACCGATACCGGCAATATCGGCAGGGCGAAGTTGCAGTTGCGCCAGCACTTGATTGAAAACCTCTGCTTGCGTTTGCCATATTTCTTCGGCATCGTGTTCCACCCAGCCCGGCTGCGGGAAAAGTTGCTTGAATTCTTGCTGGGCAATGGCGACGGGGCAAGCCTTTCGATCATAAAGAATGCAGCGTGAATTGCTCGTGCCTTGATCTATCGCTAAAATATAGTGCATCGCTTTCATTTGTTGGGTTTGGAAATAAAAGAGCCTGTACTTATATTATCACTCAAATGTGAATTAAGAGCTAAAAATGTCCACACATGTAATTTCAAGACGTTACAAACAAATATTTTTAATTTTGACTATTGCTTGTGGTTAAGTATCTGATTTTTCATTGTCAGATTTAGCTCTTAATTCGCATTCAAGTCAGCAGGGTGTTGTGAAGATGGAAAGTTTCTGAAGCCGCATAAAAAAGCCCCGGCTGTTTTAGAAACAACCGGGGCTTTTATTGCTC
>JBAQEN010000515.1:0-5316 GCA_049286765.1 Methylococcaceae bacterium | reverse complement strand
ATGCAATATTGTTAACACCGCGCCATCGCGTACCGGATTGAGGAATTTATTGGCATGCCAGGAGTTGCCAAGGGTCCTGTTTCCGACTCGCCATCGCCCACCACGACCGTCACCAGCAAATCGGGATTATCGAATGCAGCACCGTAAGCGTGAGAAATGCTGTAACCCAGTTCGCCGCCTTCATGAATCGATCCAGGTGTTTCGGGAGTGCAGTGGCTGCCGATGCCGCCGGGGAAAGAAAACTCCTTAAAGAATTGCAACAGCCCTTCTTCGTCTTCACCCTTGTTGGGGTAAATTTCCGCGTAAGTCCCTTCGAGGTAGACCGGACCTAATACGCCCGGTGCGCCGTGGCCGGGACCGGCCAGAAAAATGGCATCAAGGCCATATTTGTTAATGAGCCGATTCATGTGGATGTAGGCAAAGCTAAGACCTGGACTTGATCCCCAATGCCCTAAAAGCCGGTTCTTGATATGTTCGGGCTTTAGCGGTTCTTTCAACAGTGGATTATCCCGCAGATAAATCATACCGGCGGCCAGATAATTACAAGCGTGCCAATAGGCGTTAATCTGATGAAGCTCATCCTCGCTAAGCGGGGAACCCGGGGTTGCAATTGTTGAGTTATTTGGTGTTGTCATTAGATTAATCTCTTGAGGGTTTGGGGGATTCAAAAAAACTTGGGAGGTAAACGGTACATGGAAGCGGAATTGTCGGTGGAGATTGTGACGATTGTATTAATCCTGAAAACTGTTTATACGAGGTGAGCAGAAAAGCGTTGCCCACCCGGTTTTGGTTTACCCGATAGTGTTCATGGGCAAGATGTTCGATTATTTTTTATCAATCAGCAGCGGCAGTTGAGAGGCTATTTCAACATCTAAAATTAGACCGATCTGATGCTCAACTTGCAGGAACCTTACTGCTATGATCGGAGAAGTAGCTTGTTTTATTTTTTCATAATATTTCTTGAGCAAATCTAGTTTCTTTTTATGGATTGCCAAGGCGTGTTCGGCAAGATCATTAGCGATATTGTTATCCATTTTATCGTAATTAAACTGGTAATCGCGAACCAGTTGCAGCCTCTCATCATTTATCTTTTTCAGTTCTGCTTCATAGGGATAATATTCATGCCAGAAGGCATCATAATTTGGGTCAGATGAAGTCAAACCCATAGACTCATTGATAAGTACTACCTTATCCTCCCTCATTTCTGCTCTGCCATAGGAAACAAAGGCGGCGGCCTGATCAGTCAGTGGTGGCGCGCTCGGGGTTTTTGTCGCACAGCCGGTTAGGAGGGCTCCCATTACAGGAACCAGCCATAAGCCGGATGTCATTTTTTTCTCAATAGGTTTGTTATGCATTTTTTTACTCCAAACAAACTAGGATCAAATTCCCCTCCTCGCATAGGGCCTGTACTCTAAACAATTAAAGGTGGACATCAATAGGCCTTTCCCGTTAGTAAAGCTGGAGGGACAGAAAAGCATTGTCCGCCTGGCATTCACGTTTTTCGTAGTCTGAAAGAAGTTGTCATTATTCCTCTTCAAGCTTTTTACGCGCTTCAGCCAGCGTCTTGAGCTGCACTTCAGTTACTTCGGGAAACTTTAGATCAAGATCGCACAGTGTTGAAGTAATAATGTCGGCAACTAAGGCGCGTGTCGCCCACTTGTTGTCGGCGGGAATGATGTGCCAGGGCGCCCATTTTGTGCTGGTGGCGTTAATCGCGTCTTCATAAGCGTCCATGTAGTCGCCCCAATGCTCGCGTTCAGCAAGATCGGCGGCCGAAAATTTCCAATTCTTCTCAGGGCGTTCTAACCGCTCCATGAAGCGTTCTTTTTGCTCTTTCTTGGAAACATTCAGAAAAAATTTCAGGATCACTGTGCCGTTGCGTTCCAGATGACGTTCGAAGGCGTTGATGTCTTCGTAGCGGTCCTCCCAAAACGACTTACCCCTTTTTCCATCAGGCAAATTCTGGAGCAGTTCCGGGTGGACTTTAACCACAAGCACGTCCTCATAGTAAGAACGGTTGAAGATACCGATCCGGCCTCTCTCCGGCAGGCTTTTCATATAGCGCCAGAGAAAGTTGTGATCTAAATCCTCAGTAGTGGGTTTCTTGAAGCTGAACACCTGACAGCCCTGCGGATTAATGCCGGACATGACGTGCTTGATAGTACCGTCTTTACCGGCCGCATCCATTGCCTGAAAAACGATTAACAGGGAGTAGCGATCATCCGCGTAAAGCAGTTGCTGAACCTGGGTCAAATCTGCCAGATTCTGTTGCAGAATTTCATTGGCGCGTTCCTTTAATTTATCCTTGCCAAATTCCTTAAAGTCCTCGGTTTGAGCCCAGCCGGTATCATAATCCTTAAGGTGGATTTTTTTTCCGGGTTCGACACGAAGAAGGTCGATGTATTTTTGCTTTATCATAATGAACTCCATTAATTTGATGCTGGGTTTATGTACCGCCCGCTATCCGATATTGTTTTGAACGACTCTACGCTTCTGATGGTCCGCTGTACCCATGCTGAACTGCCAGATCCATGATTTCCTTCCGGTATCGAGCAAAATCAGCTGAGCCGGAGGCGCTGTAGTTCCAATTCTTGTAGAGACTGGTTAGTTCAGTGAAGAAGCTTCTGGCTTCATCTTTATCCTTGAAGTCATAGCCGGCATCGATGAGTCCCTTCAGCAGGCGAAAACTCTCAAGCTGACGTTCCCTGGGCATACAGGCGTCAATCTCATCGAAAGCATCCTGCTGGAGATAAACCATGTCCAGCAACAAGGATTTCTGCCAGGTGATAAAGTCCTCCTCTGTGATACCTTCTTCGCCCGTGACCTGCATCATCTGGTAAATACCGTCGCCCTGTACCAGTAATTCCTGCATAGACTTGACATCGCTTACCCAGTTTTTGTCAAGGTTATTGGTGAACCAGCCAGCCAGTTGATCAAGATAGCGTGACCAGGAAATAAGCGGATCGATAGCTGGGTAAAAACGCCGGTAAGCGCGGTCGGCTGACAACCCGAGAAAAGTTTTAACTGTCCCCAGCGTAGATTGGGTCACCGGTTCCTCAAAGTTACCGCCGGCGGGCGAGACTGTGCCGATCATCGTTAAACTGCCAATTGACCCGTCCGGGCAACGGAGAACTCCCGCCCGTTCGTAGACATTTTTGATCGAGGAATCGAGATAGGCGGGAAACGCCTCTTCGCCGGGGATTTCTTCCATACGGCCCGAGGTTTCCCGCATGGCTTGCGCCCAGCGTGAGGTGGAATCGGCAATAAGCAGAACGTGATAGCCCATTTGCCGGAAATATTCCCCCAAAGTGATGCCGGTATAGATCGAGGCTTCGCGTGCAGCGACCGGCATTGATGAAGTGTTGCAAATAATAATGGTTCTATCCATCAACGTGCCACCCGTGCGAGGATCTTTGGTTTCCGGATATTCGGTAATCGTTTCGACCACTTCGCCTGCCCGTTCGCCACAGGCAACAATAACTACAATGTCAACCGTCGAAAAACGGGCGATAAGGCTTTGTAATACGGTCTTTCCAGCGCCGAAAGGTCCGGGGATACAGCCCGTACCGCCATGGGCAATGGGAAAAAATGTATCAATAATGCGGGTTGCAGTCGTAATGGGCTCAGAAGGATAAAGACGTTCAGCATAGCGGCGGCGGATAAGCGCTTCCGGTATCGGTTTGCGCACAGGCCAACGCTGTGACATAGTCATTTCCAGCTCAGTCCCTTTGCTGGACTTGTAACGAGCAATGACCTCATCCACCCTCAAATTACCACCGCGAATCCAGGTGATTTCGACAGGTTCAGGCTCCTTAAACGGCACCATGATTTTGTGCCTGAATTCACCCTCGGGAACAATTCCAATAACTCCTCCGGGAGACACCCTGTCACCTACTGCGACGCCCGGTTCAAAATGCCATGTTTTTTCCAGATCGAGCGGTGGAACACTAACGCCTCGGGGAAGAAAAAAACCATACTGGTCAGCCAAAGCATGTAACGGATTGAGCAAGCCATCGAAAACCTGTCCCAGCAATCCGGGACCCAATACGGCCGAAAGCATTTCCCCCGTCAGCTCCACCGTATCACCCACACGCACACCGCGCGTGTCCTCGAATACCTGCATGTCGGCGGTACGCCGGCGTACGCGAAGAACCTCGGCTTTAAGGCGTTCATCACCTACACAGATATAGCCCAGTTCGTTCTTCATGACCGGCGTATTCTCATCGACTTCGATAAGCACCAGACTTTCCTTGACCCCTATTATCTTGGCGGTTCTCGATACCGGTTGTTCAGCTGTCATTTTTTACCTCTTTAATCAATTCTTGAAATCGGCTCTTCGCCTTCCCAGCATCTCGCGCGAGCCAGGCTTGAAGGATGTCCCATTTAAAAACGAAAGCGAATACCGCCTCGAATCCGAACATGTTGCTTTCGGCGATACGGCTGAGCCGTCTCCAGATTATGTTCATCAGCAGACTATCGAGAGCGCAGGCATCATTGGCTTCAAGATAACTTCGGGCTTCGGGTATCCAGGGATAAACCATCCCCAGCTTGAAATCCGGATCGGTCCAGTGAGTGGCAATAAAATGTGCCCAGCGACTCGCACCGGAAATCGGCTCCAAAAACGACGACTCAAAACCGGCGTTGCGCTGGCGCAGACCCGCAAGAACTGTTTGCTGATCTATCCTGAACCCGATGAATTCACGCAAGACAGGCTGACTGATCTCTTGCATCGCAGCATAGCTGCGCAACACCATCTCTGTATCGGTCTTCGGTTTGGCCAGGGACATTCGCCAGCTTACCAGCGCTTCGGCTCTGGCCAGTTGCCTGGCGTCGCAAGGCTGCAGAAGTTGAAGACGCTGCTCCAGCCGCAGGCGCGTGATAGGCGAACGCTCGGCCTTTTCAAACGTAGGCAGGTAGGGAAGACTGGCAACCAGTGTGATGTAGGGTTCCGGCATAACGCTTATTCGCTGCCTTCGAATATCGCCTTGAAACGGGGCAAAATGCGTTGGTAGAGCAATTTGGAAATAGCTTTGTCGCTTAGGTCGATCTCCAGTTTATCCTTAACCAGGCGCACGCTTGCGCCGCCTTCAATATCGCTGGACGCAACCAGCTCAACCCCCTCGCGCAACATCTCGCTGGATAGCGCAAGAATGGTCTGTTTGGTGCGATCTTGCAGTTTTCCGTTAAGCTGACCCATGAGTATCGACTCGGAGATGAGAATCTGGATTTCCTTGTCCCTGATCAGCTCTTTCTCGACATGACCCGCTAACACCAACACAATGGATTTGATAAATTGTTCATCGCGCGTAGCTGATG
>JBAQEN010000514.1:0-3691 GCA_049286765.1 Methylococcaceae bacterium | reverse complement strand
GTGTTTTACCGCGACTGCCAAGCAGGATGTGAAAGACGAAATTATTGATTATTTTCGCGCCAAGTTGGGACAGGAGTTAAGGGTTTTTGAAGGCGGCGTGGAAAGAAGCAACCTGAATTTTGAAGTGCAGGCAGCCAACAAGGCTGAAAAATATTCCAGCATCAATCGCCTGTTATCGGAGCGGCTCAGCGATGAGGGCGGCAGTGCGATTATCTATTGTTCAACCAGAGCCAATACGGAGGAGGTCGCCGGGTACTTGCAACAACAGGATTGGCAGGTCGAAGCTTTTCATGCAGGCAAGGATACGGCGGAGAAAAAGCATATACAGGAAAACTTTATCAGCGGCACAACCCGCATTATCACCGCCACCAATGCGTTCGGCATGGGTATCGATAAAGATAACGTCAGATTGGTCATCCATGCCGACATACCCGGTTCGCTGGAAAATTATTTACAGGAAGCAGGGCGTGCAGGCCGCGATCAACAAGAGGCGGATTGTATATTGCTGTTTGACGATCCCGATATTGAAACCCAGTTCAAAATGTCGGCGATGTCACGGCTTAATCAGCGGGATATTGCGCAAATCCTGAAAGGGTTAAAGCGCAGTAAAAAGGATAAGCAGGGCAATGTTGTCATCACCACGGGTGAATTGCTGCGCGACGAGGATACTGAATTGTCTTTTGACACTGACGCGAGGAATGCTGCCACAAAAGTAATTACAGCGGTCTCATGGCTGGAAAAATCCGGATTTATCCTGCGCAATGAAAACCGCACCCAGGTTTTTCAGGGACGGCCCCTGGTAAAAAATCTTGCCGAGGCGCAACAGAAAATCGCCAGACTCTGCTTATCCAAACGGCAGCAGACACGCTGGCTGGCTATTCTGGAAGCGTTAATGAATGCCGATATCGACGAGGGTTTTAGTGCCGATAGTCTGGCAGAGCTGAGTGAATTTGCTGACACTGAAGAAGAGCGTGAATCCGGTAAAAAACAGGAAACGGCTAGTCAGCGGGTTATTCGCAGCCTTTACGATATGGCGTCGGCAGGGCTGATTCAAAAAAGTTTGCTGTTAACCGCCTATGTTCGCTATAAAGTCGCCAATTCCTCTACAGCATTATTGCAGAAAATTTGCAGCATTGAACGCGCGATGCTGAAGATTTTGCAGGAAGAAGCGCCCGACGCAGACACGGAAAATTGGCAGCTTTTATCGTTACGTCAAGTTAATCAACGCCTGCTTGATGCCGGATACAGTGAGAGTAATCCTGAAATTTTGCGCGGCTTGCTGACGAGCCTTGCTGAAGATGGACAGGGTTTGGCCGGCAAGAAAGGCAGCATTGCCGTGCGCTATCGAGGTATTGATCAATATGCGGTCAAGCTGAACCGGGATTGGCAAGCACTGGTAGCGACAGCAGAACGCAGACAGGCCATTGCGGCCATCGTATTGACGAGCATTATCGAACGCATACCGGAAGGCACGGCAAGTTCCGCGGATTTACTGGTGGAATTCGCCGCCGAGGATCTGTTGGCTGGATTAAAGACCGACATTATTGCCTCTTCCGAAGTTAAAGACCCGTTGGCTGCCATCGAAAGAGCGCTGAATTTTTTGCACGAACAACGGGTGATTACGCTGCAAAAAGGGCTCGCGGTCTTTCGTCAGGCGATGACGATTCAACTGCTGCCTGAAGCCAAAGGCCGCCGTTACAACAAAGGCGATTATGAGCCCTTATCGCAACATTACAGCGAACGGGTATTCCAGATTCATGTGATTAATGAATATGCACGGCTTGCATTGGATAAAATCAGTCATGCGCTGGGCTTTGTTATGGCCTATTTCTCCCAGGATAAAAGCGAATTTGTTAAACGTTATTTTGCCGATCGTCAGGAGATTCTGGAGCGGGCCACCAGTCAACAATCTTTTCAACGCATCGTCGGCGATTTGCATAATCCTGAGCAAATCGCGCTGGTGGCAAGCGGCGAAGACGATAATTTACTGATTCTGGCAGGTCCCGGCTCAGGTAAAACGCGCGTCGTCGTGCATCGCTGCGCCTATTTATTGCGCGTCAAGCGTGTTCCGGCTCAAGCCATTTTGGTGCTGTGTTTTAATCGCAATGCCGTTACAGAATTAAGACGACGCTTGTTCGATCTGGCCGGTGACGATGCCAAAGGCGTTATGGTGCAAACCTATCACGGTTTGAGTTTGCGCTTGACCGGCCATGCGATGGACGCCCAAAACCACAGCTCTGAAAACTTTGCCAAACTGATAAAGGAAGCCATAAGTTTATTAAAAGGCGAAAAAACCGTATTGGGATTTGATGCTGATGAAACTCGGGACAGGCTGTTGGCGAGTTACCGCTACATCCTGGTCGATGAATATCAGGATATCGACACCGAACAATACCAGCTGATCTCAGCTATAGCCGGACGAACTCTGGATGACGACAATAAACTGACTATCCTGGCGGTAGGTGATGACGACCAGAATATATACTCATTTCGCGGCGCAAACATCAGCTTTATCCGGCACTTTAAAGAAGATTACCAGGCCCGTGAGCATTATCTGGTAGAAAACTACCGCTCCAGCGCGCATATCATCGCCGCGGCCAATGCGCTCATCCAGCACAATAAGGATCGCATGAAGTTGGAGCATCCGATTCGAATTAACCAGGGCAGGAAATCATTACCTGCTGGAGGCCGTTGGCAGCAACTGGATACCCTGGCGCGCGGCAGCGTCCAGATCATACGCTGTGCGTCCGAGCAAACCCAGGCGCAAGCCATTGTTGACGAATTGCTGCGCTTGCGGCAACTGGATACTCAACTGGATTGGCCGCAAAGCGCCGTGCTGGCAACACAATGGCAACTGCTGAATCCGGTCAGAGCATTACTGGAAGAGCACAGCATTCCCGTTAGCCTGATGCTGCCCTCGGACAAACAGCCGTCGCCATTTCGCATCAGGGAAAATGCTCAATTTTTAGCCGCCCTCAAGCAAAGCCGAAAAACCGTAAGCACAGCGAGCTTTTGGTTGAACTATTTGGCGGAAACTTATCCTGACGTAAAAGACAATCCCTGGCTGGATCAACTCAAGGATATCCTTCTGGATTGGCAGAAAGAGACGAACGATGGCGAAGTTTCAACACAACAAACCCTGGAATATTTTTATGAAACACTGATTGAACAGCGCAAGGAACGCCGCCTGGGACGAGGTGTGTTTTTAACGACCATCCACTCCGTCAAAGGCATGGAGTTTTCACATTTGGTGATACTGGATGGCGGCTGGACAAAAGATTTACTGGAAGAACAGCGCCGTCTACTTTATGTGGCAATGACACGCGCGAAAGAAACGCTCTGTTTAATGCAGCGAAAAGACGCCTATAATCCGTTCCTGAAAGAAATAGCCGGCGATTTTGTTTTACGCCGGGATGCGGCGAAAAGTCTGCAAGCTGAGCAGCCCATAGTTTCAAGGCACTATGCGATACTCGGTTTAAATGATTTTGATCTTAGTTTTGCAGGACGAATTCCTGAAACAAACCCCATACACCAATACCTGGCTGCACTTATTCCCGGCAGTTTGCTGTCGATTGCCAACATTAACGGCAAAGTAGTCTTGCAGCATGGGGAAGTAACCGTTGCCCGGTTATCTCAAAAAGGCCACCAGGAATGGACGGATAAACTGTCACACATCGAGACAGTCAGAGTT
>JBAQEN010000513.1:0-5007 GCA_049286765.1 Methylococcaceae bacterium | reverse complement strand
GTTGCACATCACCGTCATCAAGGAGTCTGCGATAACTATGAAGACAATGCCGGTCACCACGGCGGAAGTAGCTGCTTCGCCTACCGCTGAAGCGCTACGTCCGCATTGCATGCCGCGCATACAACCTGAAAGGGCAATCAGTACGCCGAATACCGCGCATTTGACGATGCCAATTGTGAAATCTGGAATATGAATGGCATTTGCAGTACGGTTGAGATATTCCACCAGTGATACGTCGAAAAAGCTGACTGTCACCAATGCGCCGCCGATAATTCCCATCAAGTCCGCATAAAGACAAAGCAGCGGCATGATTAAAATGAGCGCCAGCATACGCGGCAAAACCAGAAACTCCATCGGTTCAAAGCCCATGGTTTTAAGCGCGTCGATTTCGCTGTTGACCTGCATTGTGCCCAACTGCGCGGCATATGCCGCGCCGGTGCGCCCTGACATGATGATGGCTGCCATTAACCCGCCCATTTCCCGCGTCATACCCAAACCCACCAGATCGGCGATATAGATTTGCGCACCAAATAATGCCAACTGCACGGCTCCCACGAAAGCCAGAATCAGGCCCACCAGCAGACTAATCAGTGTAACAATAGGCAATGCCGAGGGTCCGCAGTCCTGGATATACAACCATAAATCCACCCAGCGAAAGCGTGCCTTGCCGCGCATCAAAGCAGAGACGCTAAGCGCCGTCTCGCCGATAAAAACGACTAGCGCCTGACTATCTTTATATATGCGCAATCCGCCTTTGCCGATGACTTCCAGCCAAGGAGTTCGAATCTCCTGACGCCGTGCCCCAACCCGTTCGGGTACTGCATAGACCAGGCTTAACAAGCCTTGAATGCCTTCGGGTAAAGTCGTGGTATCAACCTGAATTCCCTGTTTTGCGCCATAATCAACCAAGCGAATTAGCTCGGTCATCAGTAAACTATCCCAACGCCCAAGAGCTTCGGTTGAGAAGACAAGCCGCTTGATGTCCGAAGCATCGCCCATTTGCTTTAATACCGCTTCGAGAGCCGGAGGCTCAGCGCCCAGCACCCAATCGCCGGAAATAGAGGCCTTCAGTGTATGCTCTTGACGGCTCACATTGATTTCACACGGAAAGTTGTCTGTCATGATGAAGTGTTAGGAAAGTCTTTATTTAATCCATCCAGTTTGCGCCGTTCAACTCTCTCATATGAGTATGACGTTATCATTAATGCCCTAGTTTTTTATACGTTTAGTATCGGGATTAGTGTG
Source organism: Methylococcaceae bacterium (assembly GCA_049286765.1). Lineage (GTDB taxonomy): Bacteria > Pseudomonadota > Gammaproteobacteria > Methylococcales > Methylomonadaceae > JAGXGJ01. The sequence continues at coordinate 3,762 of JBAQEN010000513.1, read as the reverse complement.
GATGTTGGGTTGTTAAAAAGATGGTAACTCCATCTGTAATGGCTAACCCTAATGTTTCAACGCCGTTGGCTTAACAAAAACCGTCCGGCTGTGGCAAGTATCTAAGCCGATCAGTTTACTGAATAGCCACGTCCGCTCAAACAAGCGCCAATGGCTCGGTCGTAGGTATCCTGACCCGGTGATGGAGCGGCTGGTTGATTCTGAGCGTTTTGGTTGCTGTCCCGCTGTTGAAAACCTCTTTTTATTCCCCCAGCCGTTGCTCCTATGGCAGCGCCTTTGCCAGCATCGCCGGCAATAGCGCCAATCGCTGCTCCTGCTGCCGCTCCGCGTGCTCCGCCACGAAGTACTCCGCCCCTTTGTTGGGGAGGGGGACTCGCTTGACTGGCCTGAGCATTACTCGGATCAAAACCGGACTGCTGAACGGCCCACATATGACATTCGTAACGGTCTTTCGAGAGTTGTTCGTTACTTTGGCCTTTTGCAGGATATACCATGACATCGCCTTGCGCTAAGGCAGGAAGCAAGGCTGCAAAACACAGTGAAATCGCAACTGTCGAAAACTTTTTGCAATAAGCTTTATTCATAACTGCTCCTGTTAGTGATTAATGTTTTTGATGTCTGATAAAAGGTTTAATTTTAATTCTATCACTTATAGACTATCTTATTTCATTGGATAAGCCTACCCCAACAGAACTAATTATTTTACAGCCTAATCCTCTCCCCTACCCTGGGAATTTCAGCATTCCATCCGGCGCGATGAAAACAGGTTTGCAGAGATAAAGCCGCTGCTTTTTCACCATGAATCAGATAAAGCCGGGGCCTGGTTTTAAAATTACCAGCCCACTGCAATAATTGGCTTTGGTCAGCATGTGCGCTCAACGCTCCAAGTGTATGAATCTTCGCCGCTATGTTGACTTCAGACCCTAATATTTTCAAATACTTCTTTTTACCATCAACAATCATTCGACCTAAAGTACCCTCAGCCTGAAAGCCGGCAATGATGATATGGGCATTGCGCCGCCATAAATTGTATTTAAGGTGATGGCGGATGCGCCCGCCGTTACACATGCCGCTACCGGCAATGATAATCGCGCCACCGGCAATCCGGTTAACAGCCATCGATTCTTCAGGAGTCTGTGAATAAATCAGTCCGTTTAGCCATGCTTGCCAACCCCTCGGAGCTATTTTGGTAAATTCGGGATCGTCAATATTAAATAAGTGCGCATTGTCAGCATAGATTTCACTGGCGCTGATTGCCATCGGGCTATCCAGATAAATCTGTTTTTGTGGCAATTTACCTTGGCGCTGTATTTTACCCAGCCAATAAATCAAATCCTGTGTCCGGCCCACCGCAAATGCAGGAATAATCACATTACCACCACTTTCTGCAGCTTCCGCCAGAGTTTCGCGCAATTCATCCAGGGTATTTTCCAGCGGCTTATGGTCGCGGTCGCCGTAAGTTGATTCAAGCAGCAACACATCAGCCTCAGTTAAAATGGCCGGATCACGCATTAACGGTGATTTTGGATTACCTAAATCACCGGAAAAAACCAGTGTTTTGACTTTGTCATTATCCTTGATGCGCAAGCGCACTATGGCTGAACCTAGTATGTGTCCTGCCTCATGGAAAGAAACCGTAATTCCTGCGAGTATCTCTGTTTCTTTACTGTAGGCAATCGGCTGTCTCAGTTTCAATAACGCTTCTACATCTTCCAGTCCATAAAGCGGTTCAAGCAGTTTTTTTCCTGCACGTTGCCGCCGTTTATTTTCCCATTCTGTATCTCTCAATTGCAGATGCACGGCATCTGTAAGCATCAATTCCAGCAAGGGAAAACTGGCCTCGGTTAGAAACACTTTACCTTTGAAACCCTCTTTAACCAGTTTGGGCAAGCGTCCGCAATGGTCAAGATGGGCATGAGACAGTACAACGGCATTTATGCTGGCTGGATCGAAAGGGAAATTGGCTTCATTTTGCTTTTCTGTTTCCTTTGAACCCTGAAACAATCCACACTCAAGCAGTATGCGATGGGAGCTGGTTTCCAGTAAATAACAGGAACCGGTCACCTGCCCTGTCGCCCCTAAAAAAGTGAGACTTGTCATAGTGTTGCCTTCTTTTTGTCAAAATAAATATTGGCGCTTATGGTATAGCTTTCCAGGATAAGATGCTACGCTTGTTCAGCCGTTTTTGCGCATTAAATAAGTTTACGATCATACTGAGTGACTGTGCCTCCTTCAATAATCATATTGAAATTAATTATTTTATCCCAATATTTCTATCCAAACTGGATAACAGGAATAGGACTGACCTTGGAGGCGTACGGGATCGGATGGACCCCATTTTAGCTTTCACGGAAACCCTGGCGCGCTTGTTTAGTCTGAATCAGGGGAAGCGCTTCAAAGAGTTAATCCAGAGTTCAGAAACCGCCTGGAAAAGCCACCAGTACGATAGCCCACATCAGAAAGTGTATCCATGACGAACAGCGATAGTGAGCTGCAAAGAAATAATCGGCTTAACCGGAAATTCCTTGCAGACGGGAAGATGTTTAGCTATTTATGTTGTACTTATCAATCAACCGGTAGAGGCTTACACGTGAAATGCCGAGGGTTTCCGCAGCACGGCTCATATTGTTGTTGGTAAGGCGCAGACTGGTGATGATCGATTCACGGTCGGCAACGGCGCGGGCCTCTTCAAGGGTTTTTAGCATGCGTTCTTTATAGCGCCGATCCAGGCCCAGGTCACCAGGGGTAAGCAGACGATTTTCCGACACGACGATAGCATGGTGAATGCAGTTCATTAATTCCCGAACATTTCCTGGCCAATCGTAATTCTTTAATAGATATAGAGAATCCACATGGAATCCTTTCGCCTTATATACACGGTTTGCAGAGAATTTGTCAAAAAAATAGTGGGCGAGCAGCTCTATGTCATTTTCTCTTTCCCGTAACGGCGGTGTTATTATTCGCAGCACGCGAAGACGGTAATAAAGATCTTCCCTGAATTTTCCGCTTCTCACGGCCTCTTTCAAATTTACATGGGTAGCGGCAATTACGCGTACATTAATAGGGATTTTTTCTAACCCGCCAATCCGCTCAATCGTTCTGTTTTCAAGAAAGCGCAACAGATTGACTTGCTGTGCAAAAGGTAAATCGCCTATCTCATCCAAAAACAGGGTTCCGCCCTGAGCCGATTCAATTAAGCCAATCTTACGTTGCTGCGCTCCGGTAAATGCGCCTTTTTCATAACCGAACAACTCCGCCTGAATCAAATCTTTTGGAATCGCGCCACAGTTTATTGCGATAAACGAATTTTTGGAACGGCTAGAAAGGTTATGAATGGCGTTGGCAACTAATTCCTTGCCGGTTCCGGTTTCTCCTTTGATAAGCACTGAGCAGTCTTCTTTTGCAACTTTTTGAAGTAGACTGAATAAATTTACCATTAATGAACTGTTCCCGATAATTCCAAAGCTGGATTGATAGTAATCATTTGGTTTTTGAAAAGGCTGAGAGATTTCATTCATACCATAGGCGTGGCCCAAAGTAACTAACAAACGGCCAAAATCAATTGGGAAGGTTATATAGTTATAACAATATTCGGCTATCAGTTCACGTTCAGGGGAATTAGGGGCTATTTTTGGCGTACACTCTCTAGGCAGTCCCATAATCCAGTTGATGTGCAAATTCGAATTGAATAATCGATTTAATTGAGTCAATTGCTGCGCGTTTCTGCAATTGTTGATCAAACATGGCTTGCCGATCAAACAC
>JBAQEN010000512.1:0-3196 GCA_049286765.1 Methylococcaceae bacterium | reverse complement strand
CGATACTTCAACTCAAAGGTTACAAATAATTTGGAATAATATGTCGTAGCAGATGACCTTAACTCGTCTCGCTTATTCAAATTCCACAGTATTTGAATGAACAACTCGCCTCGATGGCGGAAGCGTTACAACAGGCTATTCAGAGTAACGGCCTTTTTACCTAAACGGCGGCGTTTGATTTGTTGCCATTGGTTTTGCAAGCTCGGATTTTGGGGATGCAGTTTGACGAGGTAGCGACATTCAAGAAAACGCAAGCAACCTGAAGATTTATTTTCTGGGTAAAAATTTGACCAGTTTAACGGCATTTTCATCCCTTTTGATGATTTCCAGGGGGTGTCCGTGCAGCTTGATACTGGTTCCGGGCTCGGGAATAGTTTCCATAAATTCAATGATAAGACCATTGAGTGTCTTGGGGCCTTCTGTCGGTAACGACCATTGCGTGATGCGGTTTAATTCTCTAACCGTAATACAGGCATCAACCAGATAGCTACCGTCGCTTTGTTTTCTGGCAGTAACGTCATCCGTGATCAGTTCTCCTACAATTTCCTGTAATAAATCATCCAGTGTAACCAGGCCCTGCACATCACCGTATTCGTCAACAACCAGACCTATACGTATTTTTTCGCTTTTAAACCTGAGCATTTGGGCATGTACAGGGGTACTCTCGGGAATGAATGAAGGTTTGGACAGCAGATTTATGATAGCTTGTTTGTCAAAATTTACTTCATTGACAAGTATCAGCACTTTTCTTAAATGCAAAAAACCGACGACTCTGTCGATGCTTTTTTTATACACAGCTAGTTGAGTATGTGGGCTTGTTTTGATTTGGGTGATGATGTCTTCAATGGAATCTTCAAGGTCAATACCGATAATTTCATTACGTGGAGTCATGATGTCTTCAACAGTCGCCGACTCAAGATCCAGTATGCCCAGCAGCATCTTTTGATAGCGCACCGGCATCAAGCTCTCTGCTTCAGTAATGATGCTTTTTAATTCTTCTTTGTTCAGAGAGTCGTCTTTGCTTTTTTTGACGTCAACACCGACCAATCGCAATAACAGATTGACAAATAAATTGACGAACCAAACAAACGGATAAAAGATTTTCAGTAAAGGGGTATAAATCCAGGCAGCGGGAAATGCGAGTAATTCAGGTTTGATTGCCGCAAGTGTTTTGGGTGTTACCTCTGAGCAAATAAGCATGACAATAGTTAAAATGCCGGTAGCGATAGCTATGATGGATTCTTCATCGGTATAGAGCTTAATGGCTATGACGGTTGCTATGGATGCTGCGAAATTATTAACAAAATTATTACCCAGTAAAATTAGGCCGAGCAAACGATCCGGTCTTTGCAATAGTTTATGGGCTTTTATCGCGCCAGTATGTTTGAGTTTAATTAGATGTCTTAAACGATAACGGTTTAGTGTCATTAATGCCGTTTCGGAACCGGAAAAAAAAGCCGAAAGAATGAGCATAAGAGCAAGTATGCCAAACAGCATACCCAGGGGCATATCATTCAAAGTAAAGTGTACTCTTGATTTGTGAAAACGGGTCTAGTTTCTACGATGAGAATTTTTTGTCAAGTTTGAATGTAATAAATAGGATGGTTATTTATGACTTATTCCATTGAAATACTGCGTAAATGGTCATTAATATGTTGCCTTGAAAGCTGTTAGGAGCATTTTACAGTTTGCTTTTGGCTGGGGAATCAACACAATCATAGAGACGCGATATGCACGTCTCCACATTATATTAAGAATATTAAGCCAGTTTTGCTTTTAGAAAATCAATAATATCTGCAAACGGGATTTCCTCGTTTGCCTGTGCTGTTCTGGCTTTGTATTCAACAGTGCCGGAATCCAGACCGCGATCGCCCAAAACGATGCAATGCGGAATACCTATCAGCTCCATATCGGAAAACATAAAGCCGGCGCGGACTTTTCTGTCATCAAATAACACATCAATGCCCGCAGCGAGCAAGTCCTGATATATCTTTTCCGACGCCTCTTTCAGGCGTTCGGATTTGTGCATATTCATCGGACACAGCGCGACTTGAAACGGGGCAAGATTAGCTGGCCAGATAATGCCTTTGCTATCATGGTTTTGTTCAATAGCGGCAGCAACGACGCGGGAGATACCGATGCCGTAACAGCCCATCAGCATGATTTGATTTTTGCCGCCTTCATTAACAACACCGGCTTTCATTGCCGCACTGTATTTAGTGCCCAGCTGGAAGATATGGCCGACTTCGATGCCGCGCGCCAGCGTGAGCGTGCCTGAACCGTCCGGACTGGCATCACCTTCAACTACGGTGCGGATGTCTTCTATTTGTACCGGAACAGGCAAGTCGCGTTCCCAATTAACGCCCTGGTAATGCTTGCCATCCTGATTAGCGCCACAGACAAAATCTGACATCAACGCCACGCTGCGGTCTGCAATGATTTTGATAGTCAGTCCTATCGGGCCTATCGAACCGGGTTTACAGTTGCAAGCGCGGATGACATCTTCTTCGCCGGCAAATTCCAGCGGGGAGGCAACGCCATCAATTTTTTCCGCCTTAATTTTATTCAGTTCATGATCGCCTCTTAATAATAAAGCCACTAGGCTGTCTTCTTCACCTTTGACAATCAGTGTCTTGAGGCATTGACTTGCCGGGATATTTAAAAAATTGCTAATGTCTTCGATGCTGTGTTGATCCGGCGTATCAATCAAAGTCAATTCAGACGCTGCCGGACTGCGAGTGCCTTCCGGCATGACAGCTTCGGCTTTTTCAACATTGGCGGCGTAGTCACTGCCGGTCGAGAACGCGATCGCATCTTCTCCAGACTCCGCCAGCACATGAAATTCATGCGATATCGCGCCGCCAATTGAACCGGAATCAGCGATTACTGCGCGAAACTTTAGCCCCAAGTGGTTGAAGATATTACTGTAAGCCTGATACATGACATCGTAGGTAAGCTGTAACGAGTCTTGATCCAGGTGAAAGGAATAGGCATCTTTCATGATAAATTCGCGCGAACGCATGACACCGAAGCGGGGACGGATTTCATCGCGGAATTTTGTTTGCACTTGATAATAGGTAATAGGCAATTGCTTATAGCTTTTGATTTCATTACGCGCCAGATCAGTAATGATTTCTTCATGCGTGGGTCCTAAGCAAAAGTCACGGTCATGGCGGTCTTTTAAGCGCGCCAGTTC
>JBAQEN010000511.1:0-2322 GCA_049286765.1 Methylococcaceae bacterium | reverse complement strand
ATAATCTTCTGATGGCCAGATGTTCAGCAATTACTGACAGCTTATTTTTGTCAAACCTTCCCGGTTCTCTTGAAAACAAGTTAGCCGTTCCGCAAGCAACGCCCAATCCTAGCGTGTCGTTCAGGTCCAAATCTCCAAGCGTAGCGACTGCCAAGCCAGCCAGCATCGCATCGCCACAGCCAATTTTGCTGACTATTTTTCCCGGCACATTGTTAATATAAGCTGACAATGCAACATTATCGCTGACGGCTATCGCGCCGTTATCGCCTCGGGAAACATAAACCCATTGGACGCCTCGATCGATAATGGCGCGGGCGGCATCGACGATGCTTTTTTCATCCGGCAAAATTCTGCCGGTTATGTCTTCGAGCTCTTGCTGATTGGGTTTGATTAAATAGGGCTTGGCTTTTATGCCTGATATCAAGCCGGTTCCACTGGTATCCAAAAAAGGCATGACGGCTTTGCTGTGACACAGTTCAATAATCGTTTGATACAAATTACCAGGAGCGCCAGGAGGAAGGCTGCCGGAAAGGATTACGATATCGCCCGGTTCTGCATAAGTATCGATTTTCTCGATCAGCTGCTGACAATCATTATCTGTTACAGTAAAACCGGTCGTTCGGATATGGGTTTCTTTATCGTCATCCGAATCAAACAAGGTAATGTTGGTTCTGGTTTTGCCAGCCACTACTGTTAAATCGACTTGCAGCAAGCCAGTTTTTATTGCGTTGAATGCAGCCAGCGATTGACGCCCGGCAAAGCCCAAACAAGAAACCGGGTTATCCAGAGATTCAATAGCCTTGGCGACATTGATCCCTTTGCCGCAGGCAAAATCGATACTGCTTTTTGCCAGGATGTTATCATTAGCCTTCAAGTCCTCGACTTCGATAAAAAGATCAATAGCCGTGTTGGCGGTAACGGTAATAATTTTCGCCATAATTAGTCGCTACTCCTTCGTGGGCTGCAATTAATAAGGACTTTTGCAGTTTTGTTAAGGTTGCGCTGTTATTTTAATTAAATCGCCTCACTATCTGAGAACAGTCAAACTTTATGATTTTATCGGGCAATGCCAGTAAACTGGCGCTCAAATGATCAGGAACATTGCCCAAAGCGAAAGCAGGAATATTTTCATGGTTCAAAGGAGTATTAAAAACCAGCATTTTAGGGTGACATGCTCAATTACAATCAATTGTTTCGACCCTGTTTATCAAACGGATTTCTGTTCGCCAAGAAATGGATAATCGATATAACCTTTTGCCCCGCCGCCATAAAGCGTATCGGCATCCAATTGATTCAGAGGCGCGGCGCGTTGAAGTCGATCAACCAAATCCGGATTTGAAATAAACGGACGTCCGAATGCAACTAGATCTACCAGCCCTTTTTGGCGCGCTGTCACTGCCAACTCAAGATCATAGCCATTGTTGCCAATATAAATCCCCTTGAACAGGCATCTCAGAATTTGCAGGTCGAAACCGTTTTCGACCTCACGCGGGCCACCGGTGGCCCCTTCAATCAGGTGCAAATACAACAGCTCGTGCTTGTTCAGTTGTTCGACTACATAGGTGAAGAGTGTGGCCGGATCGCTATCGGCGATGTCATTTGCCGGACTTATCGGCGATAGCCGAACACCCACGCGGTCGGCACCCCATATGCTGATGACTGCTCCTGTAACTTCCAGCAATAGCCTGGTGCGGTTTTCCAGTGAGCCGCCATAAACATCAGTACGACGATTGGTGCCATCGCGCAAAAACTGGTCAATTAGGTAACCGTTGGCTGCATGGATTTCGACGCCATCGAAACCCGCATCGAGCGCATATTGCGATGCAATGCGATACTGTTCGATGATGCCGGGGATTTCTGCGGTCTCCAAGGCGCGCGGCGTTACAAACGGCACAAAACCCTCTTCAGTAAAAGCATTTCCATCCGGCTTGATCGCAGACGGTGCGACTGGTAATTCACCTTTTGGCTGCAATGAAGGATGCGAGATACGGCCGACATGCCATAGCTGCAAAAAGATGCATCCGCCTTCTTTATGTACCGCCTCGGTGACGGACTTCCAGCCGTCAACCTGTGCTGAGTTATAAATGCCCGGCGTGAAGGCATAACCTTTGCCTTGTGGTGAGATCTGCGTAGCTTCTGCAATGATCAAGCCTGCGCTAGCACGTTGCCGGTAATATTCAGGAGCTAGCAAGCTGGGAATGTCGCCTTTTTGCGCACGGCTGCGCGTGAGCGGAGCCATCACAATTCGATTAGATAATTGATAAGGACCGAATTGAACAGGTTGAAACAAATCGGATAAGGTCGCGGCGGTCTGTATATTCG
>JBAQEN010000510.1:0-1733 GCA_049286765.1 Methylococcaceae bacterium | reverse complement strand
AGCATGCCGCAAATTAGACACCTTCATTGAGGGTAATCTGTCGTCAAGCTTCGCATAACTCCAGAAAATTTTCATTCGTCAATTCCTATCCTATAGCTCTGGGCAATAAAAAATGCAATGCCCGAATAATACCCAGGTGAGTATTACTACACAAGCCAAGCCTTCGTTGACTAGGTCAATTTACCGGCCCCAATAATTGGGCTGTTTAGGTAATGGCTCTATTGGTTGCCATTGTATAGGTGATTGAGGCAGTGGCTCTATTGGTTGCCACCTTATTGCAGAATTTTGGTTTTGTATAAATTGCTGGTTTTGTTGCTGCAACAAAATTTCGTTGTTTTCGCGTTGCTCATCAAGATATTGTTGTTGCATTTCATTACGCATGGTTTGATCATCGCTGTCTTCCATTTGTTGATCTTGTTGTTCTCCATCATCAAAGTCAGCGCTTGCGGGATTAGCCATCATCATCAATATTATCATTAACATGAGTGCTTTCATTTCCTTACCTTTATGGTTAATTCATAAAACTGGAGATTTCCATTTTTCCCCTGGCAGGATGGGCACTGCTTTTCGTGCCCACAAAAAGTCTGCATGATTATTTAAGTATAAAACCACCAGCCCACTAATTTGAGTATTGCGTCTAAGTGATTGGTTGCTTATGGATTAGCATCTGTTGTTTTTTTCTCGGGCTTTTGTTCTTCCTTGGCCGCTTTCTCTTTAGTTTTGGATTCTTCTCTGGCTGCTTTCCTTTTAGCTCTCTTCTCCTGCCGCGCTTGTCTTTTCGCTTGGCGTTTTTCTTTTCTCAAATCCGCAGAAGATTGATCCGGTTGTTTCTCTGCCGCTGGTGCGGCGGTAGTGGCCGGTGGTACTGGCGACACGGTATCTTTAGAATCAGCACCTTGTGCATGGGCAAGACTTGCGAACACTAACAACGCAGACCCCAGCAGAATTTTAATTTGTTTTAACATGGCAACTCCTTAAGATGATTAGGCTTAGCTACAACATTATCACCACTTGGCGATGATATAGACTGGCAGTGCGGGTACATACTTATCGTGCCCGCAATTAAAAAAGTCTGATCAATGACAGATACAAAAACCTGCCCATTCCCCTAACGGACTAGCTTATTGCTTTAATTGGCGCCCCGAGGCGGATTTGAACCACCGGCCTGTCCCTTAGGAGGGGACCGCTCTATCCTGCTGAGCTATCGGGGCGTAATTGCGCATTCTACCATAAACCTCCGTATTTCATGATTTCGTTTTATTACTGCGCCAGAATATGTCTATAGGTAAATAAATTCAATTAGTTTCAGCTCTCCTGAATTAATACGTGCAGACTTGCAATTTTATTGCTCGCTTAAATACGTTTAAGGGAATCTCTAAAAATTCAAAAAAACTCCTTCTCCCTCAGGGAGAAGCCTGCCCTGAGCAGCGTCGAAGGGGCTGGGATGAGGATATAAAAATCAGCTGCTTCTTACCACTCACCCTCTTCCTGAGGGAGAGGGTATTTTCAGGCGTCCACTTAAGTGAAGAACTCTATAAAACGGTATGCAAGCCGGCCTTAGCTAAGAACTACTGAGGGTAGTATTGCTGTTGCGGGTATCCTTGTTGCTGTGGATAACCTTGCTGTTGCGGGTAACCTTGCTGTTGTGGGTAGCTTTGCTGTTGTGGATAGCCTTGTTGTTGCGGGTAACCTTGCTGTTGTGGGTAGCTTTGCTGTTGTGGATAGCCTTGTTG
>JBAQEN010000509.1:0-2381 GCA_049286765.1 Methylococcaceae bacterium | reverse complement strand
TTACTTTTGAAATACTGGACAAGGTTGCTCTTAATCAAACTGATGATCAGGCGGCTGAACAATTGCAAAAAGAACGCTCTAAATTATTTAAAACCATTAATGAACGAGACTTAAAAAGCGGCTGAGTTATAAGGATTTATTTTTCTCTTTTTCAGACTCATTTATCTATTGGAAAATACTCTGATCTTGGCGGATATAGATAAATCCCCCCAAGATATCAGATGGATAGAATCAAAGGACAGGAGGTCCTTACAGCCTAGGTTATCAGTTCAAGAAGCTGATGGCGTGGGATTCCACATTACAAGTGGTAAGGCTAAGGTAAACAGAAAAACCTCTTTATAAGCAGTTTATGGCTTAAGCAGGATAACCTTATCTGCAAATAGGTACGGCTTAATGTGCTTCACAGCTGCTTCAACATGTATAGTAGCCGAGCCTATATGACCCAAATTAGCAAGATCAATGGATTCTTGCAGTTCAGTAGCAGCATCATTCAAATGGTTTTTTGGCAGGCCCTTAGCAACTAAAGAGGCTGCTAGCGCATGTTCCAATGCCGTCTTTGCGTGTTCGATAAAAATTGCTGTTTGACCGGCTTCACCAAGAACTACCGCAGCATTAGCATGTTTCAGCGCAGCGGCGGCATGTTCTTCAGCGAAAACAGAAGTGCTTAAAAGAAGTAATAAACCAACATATGTGGATATCATTTTTTTCATAATGTTCTTCCCATTAATGTTTATATTAGTTGCCCATATCATGCTTTCTAAGAAAAATATCTGTCTTTCTTTTTGAAAGTTAAATCACCCCCCGGGCAAAGCCAAACAAGGGGAAACTATCAAATGCTGAATATTTTACTATGCTTAAAGTTGCAATATGACGATAAAGCCGCAAAAGCATGGGTTATGAAAATGACGTACGAAGAATTATTAATACTTGAAGCGCTCCATAAGCTCCATTTAGAGGCAAAGCTAAACGGATTAGCCTTCCAAGCTATCGCCATTAATGCTACACCTGATAGCGAAACAGCCAAGGAGTTTAAGAAAATGGCTAATACCTCCTTTAAACACGCACAAATCTTCTACAAGGTTGGTTTGAATTCCATAGGGCAAAACAGGCGTCAATACCTAGGACAGGAGAGGCGTCAAAGGCAAGAAAGGCGGAAAATTAAGTTACCATACTCAGACCTAGATAGACGGAAATACAAGAGATAGATGTTTAGTTAAACAATTTTTCCCCTGTATAGCCAGCACTTTCGTTGCATAGCCATCTGAAAAGGCCTGGTTTTACGAGGATGCGCGACGTATGGCGGGCATGATGAATCGTTTTTATGACATTGTGCGTGTCCAGTCAGTGCCCCACCGCGACCTATACCGACCCGGTGACTTCCGAAAAAGACGCTCCCTCAAGGCCAAAAAAAAGGCCTAACTGTTACAGTAAGCCCTTCATTTACTTGGCTCTCGCGGACGTGCTCGAACCGCCGACCTAGTGATTAACTCTACACATTGATTTATTGTTGATCCCTTCAACCTCAACCCGCCCCGAGAGCCTTCGCCAGATATGCAACCATGCCATGTCGACTGCGACTGCGAGGATAGCCGCTGTGACCTTGTATGCGTTTATCTATGCTTCGACTATATCTTCTTTTAAGCTTAGGACAAACGCAGCCACATCGTCACATTCTTGTTGGGGAACCTGCAAGGCTTTCATTGTGGCTCCAGCATGTTCAAGGAATATGGACCAATCGTTTGCACTAATTTTCATGCCCTTATGTGTTGTTTTCATATCACGGCCAGTATAGTACATAGGACCACCAGCACTGGCACACAAATAATCAATAAGTAATTGGTGTTCTCTTTCGATACCATCGTCTCCTCGATTCTGCCAGAAACGGCCCAATTGAGGATCTGCTTGTAAGCGTGGTAGCAAATCGTTGGTAAAAGCGGCAATACCATCGTAACCGCCAAGACGTTGATAAAGTGACTTGTTATTCATAAGTTTTTCCACCTCGTTTAAAAGATGTATAACGTGATATATACGTTTTCGATTGTATTTATAAAAAACATAATTTGCCGTATATGCACCATGAATTCATCCAATTGATTGCATAGATAGGAGTATAAAGCAATAGGACATGGTGGACAAACAATGCAAGCATTACTTCCTTTCAAAATAGGCTTGATAAAGGCCACAGTTCGATTCTTGCGTCAGCATTGGTGGTGCCCGATAGAATTCAAGAGCAAGACATTTGAGCTATCCTTAATTAGTAAGCATTTGACCAAACCATAGGGAAAACTAGCGGCCATTTCGACATCATGGGCATTGCCGACCCATTTGAAATATAATACAAATTCTCAACAATAAATAAAGATAGGAATAATTCATGAAAT
>JBAQEN010000508.1:0-4005 GCA_049286765.1 Methylococcaceae bacterium | reverse complement strand
ATCCGGGTCTGCGCGGCTATATCAATCTGGTATTCAGTTTGCCGGACCTGGAAATCCTGGCGCAATGTGATGTCGTATTTTTCGCCACACCGAATGGTACAGCGATGTTGATGGCTGGACAGTTATTGGCCCATGGAGTGAAGGTGATAGATCTTTCGGCGGATTTCAGGCTGAAAGACGCACAAGAATGGAGTCACTGGTATGGCATGGAACACGCTTGTCCAGACTTGATTGCTGATGCAGTTTACGGGCTGCCGGAAGTCAATCGTGAAATGATTAAACACGCAAATTTAGTCGCCTGTCCGGGGTGTTATCCTACGGCTGTGCAATTGGGTTTTTTGCCGTTGCTTGAAAACGGTTTGCTGGATGTTAACTGTTTAATCGCAGATGTTAAATCGGGTGTCAGTGGCGCAGGACGAAAAGCAGAAATAGCCACGTTAATGAGTGAAACAGGCGAGAGTTTCAAGGCTTATGCAGTCAGCGGCCATCGGCATCTGCCTGAAATCACTCAGGGCCTTGAGTTAGTCGCAGGAACTTCTGTGGGCTTGACCTTTGTTCCGCATTTAACGCCGATGATTCGCGGAATTCATGCAACTTTATATGGTCATACCAAGGCAAGTCTGGATGAAATACAGGCCTTGTATGAACAACGTTATGCTCACGAAATATTTGTGGATGTGCTGCCACAAGGTTCGCATCCTGATACCCGGAATGTTCGGGGCTCTAATATGTGCCAGATGTCCATTCATCAACCGCAGGGCGGTCAAACGCTTGTGGTTCTATCAGTGATTGATAATCTGGTTAAGGGCGCAGCAGGGCAGGCGATTCAGGCAATGAATCTGATGTTTGGCTTGCAGGAGGATATGGGTTTGAAGATAGTAGCGCTTTATCCATAAATCTTGACTGTAACGCTAGGTATAGTCATAATTCAACTAACTTTAATTTTTACCGGGTATTATTTTATGGCTAATCCAATCATTTTTACTGATAGCGCCGCTTCCAAGGTGAGCGAATTGATCGCCGAAGAAGGTAACGATAATCTGAAACTGAGGGTGTATGTTTCAGGCGGTGGGTGTTCCGGTTTTCAATATGGTTTTACGTTTGATGAAGAAGTCAATGAGGATGATACTAGCGTAGTCAATGGTGGTGTCACAGTGTTGATTGATTCAATGAGCATTCAGTACCTCTCTGGTGCTGAAGTTGATTATAAGGAAGACTTGTCAGGCGCGCAGTTTGTTATTCGTAACCCTAATGCGACGACGACTTGTGGTTGCGGGTCTTCTTTTTCGGCTTAATGTTACACAGTGGGGCGATTGGTAAGATTCTCGCTTTTGTTTTGCCCTGATAGATATTAGGGTTTTACTTGAGCCAATCAATTCTTTAAGTTTGTCAGTCTGATTATTCTAGTTCAGGCTGACAAGCCGCTGGAAAAGAATGTCTTTGACATGATATTTAGCTTTTTTTTTGTAAATCAACAAGACTGTCTTTAATTCAATCGAGACAGGTTGCAGGCCTGTAGGTAAAGTTCAGTCACCAGTATTAATTATAATAAAGTTGGTTTTTTGCAAAAAGCGATCTTGCTTTAGTCTGGTTAAGCTGATCTAGCACTGCTTGTGATTGGGATTTGAAATCAGCCAGTAATTCTGCTTGTAATGGCAGTGATTCCGCCAGATGTAGCGTTTCTGGATTACGGTGAACGCCGTCAATACGGAATTCATAATGTAAGTGAGGGCCTGTTGCAAGGCCTGTTTGGCCCACATAGCCAATTACTTCGCCTTGTTTTACTCTGTCGCCAGGTTTGAGACCTTTTTTAAAACTGGAAAGATGCGCGTAAAGTGTTTCATAGCGTTCGCCATGTTTGACAATCATTACTTGTCCATAGCCGCCTTTACGATCACGAAATATTATTTCACCATCTCCGACTGATTTTACTGGTGTGCCAGTTCTGGCGGCATAATCTACGCCTTTGTGAGCGCGAATTCGATTGAGTATAGGATGTTTACGATGGGTATCGAAGCCTGAGCTGATGCGTACAAAATCAACAGGAGCACTCAAAAAAGCCTTGCGCATAGGCCTGCCTTCAGGGCTGTAATAATTAATATTTCCTTCGTTATCTTGGTATCTGATTGCCGTTAAAATTCTTCCCTGATTTACAAATTCAGCGGCAATAATTTGGCTATTGTTTGCGTTGTCGCCAATCCCTGTATCTTCATAAACAACTGTAAATTGATCACTATAGTGTAAGTTGGTGGCAAAATCGATGTCCCAGGCGAAAATGTTTATAAGTTGCTCAATTAAATCATTAGATAAGCCAGCTTTTTTGCCCGCCAGGGTTAAAGAGGAATTAACGGTCCCGTGAACACTGGTAATATGATGGGGAATTCTAACGTTGCTCTTGTTATGGCTAATCTCAATGTCGTTTTTATTGTTGGAGACTATAAAAGAGTGTATGCGGTTATTGTTTTCGGTTGAATGTATTATTGGTGATTCATCCGAAATATTTGGAACTGAGAATAAATTTTTAATTGAAATTGAGGAAGTTCGTCTATCTGCATTTTTCGCAATGAAAATAGCATCAAAATCTGATTTTTTTCGTTTGGAGGTTACTTTTGAAAAATGCTTGTTTTTTGTGGGGGTCTTATGATTAGCACCCGCATGCCGTGTGTTTATCTTGGCGCGCTTGGATGAAACACTGGTGTGTTTTAATTGAGTTGGTTTAGCGTAACTGGTGGATGTGGCAAGAGCTAAACCTATACCAAACAACAAAGGTGTATAAAATTTGATTTTCACGAGATGTTAGGCAAATGGTTAATATCCTGGCTAAGGGCATTAAGGTTTTTCTTAGAGGCATTGTAAGGGTTTTTAAATGTTTTACCAAATTATTGGTGATATGAAAATTATTATTCTGTGGAGCTAGCTGTTAATCCTATAATGATACTTCTTAACAAAGACATGATTTGGAGAAAGAAATTGCAAGAGGACGTATTGTCTATCCTTCTTAGAGGGACTGACGAAGTTTTAATAAGGCAGGAATTAATTAAAAAGCTGGAAGAAGGTCGGCCCCTACGAATTAAAGCGGGCTTTGATCCAACTGCTCCGGATTTGCATTTGGGACATACTGTATTAATCAATAAATTAAAACAATTCCAGGACTTGGGTCATGAGGTTCTGTTTCTGATTGGCGATTTTACCGGGATGATCGGTGATCCGACAGGGAAAAATGTCACCCGCAAGCCATTGACTCGGGATGAGGTCATTGACAATGCAAAGACCTACGAAGAGCAGATATTCAAAATTCTGGATCCGACCAAAACGCTCGTAATGTTTAATTCAAGCTGGATGAATGCAATGTCGCCAACGGATTTAATTCAATTGGCAGCAAAGCATACGGTAGCCAGAATGCTGGAACGGGATGATTTTAGCAAGCGATTTAAGGGCGGGCAGCCCATTGCGATACACGAGTTCCTGTACCCTTTAATCCAGGGCTATGATTCAGTGGCAATGAAGGCAGATGTGGAATTGGGCGGTACAGATCAAAAATTCAACTTATTGGTGGGGCGGCAATTGCAAGAAGCTTTTGGACAAAAACCCCAGGTTGTTATAACGATGCCGATTCTGGAAGGCTTGGACGGTGTCCAAAAAATGTCTAAATCACTTAACAACTATGTCGGTATAGCGGATTCAGCAGATGATATGTTTGGCAAATTAATGTCCATTTCTGATGAATTAATGTGGCGTTATTTTGAATTATTGAGTTTTCGGCCCATGACGGAAATCCAGTTATGGAAGCAAGAATGTCAGCATGGAGAAAATCCTCGCCAATATAAAGTCAAGCTGGCGCAGGAAATTATTGCAAGATTTCATGATGCAGTTGCGGCTATTAAAGCGCTGGAAGACTTTGATGCTAGGTTTCAGCGTGGGGCGCTGCCAAATGATATGGAAGAGCTGGAATTAAAGATTGAGTGTACGGGCTATGCTATAGCAAATATATTGAAGGCGGCAGGA
>JBAQEN010000507.1:0-2037 GCA_049286765.1 Methylococcaceae bacterium | reverse complement strand
TCTACTGACTGCTATTGAATTTGGTAAGGAAGAAAAAGACTGTGCCGAAAAACTACGCTTGAAAGAGATGCAAACAAGCACGGCGTATCAAACAAAAGCCAACATCGCAAAAAACAATGGTTTTGACTCGCCCGAAGAAATGGCAGAAGCAGCGGCTTTAGCTAAAGAGGCAAGAAGACAAGGGAAGTCTTTGACTGAGTTACATGCAGACTTGGCTAAAAACAGCAATATCGAGTCATCCGATCAGAAACATCAATTTGACTTACCCGACCGCACTTCGCGTAAACCCGAACAAAGGGCGCAAAAGACGTTTGAAATAGCTGAATCTGAACCCGAAAAAAAACAATCTATACGGCAACGTACCGTAACCGATGGTTATCAACCCGCACAAGGTGATGCACGGGTATATCTGCTCGGACAATATGAAGAAAATGGAATTTTGTGCTGTCAGATTTGCCACCGAGAACAGCCAATAAAGGTCAATGAAGAATATGTTTTTGATGCCCGCGATTGTATAACGGGTATCAACGGCTTCCACAAAGCAAACAACCTTTGTCTTTGCCCAAATCATAGCCGTATGTTCACTGCCGCCAAATTGTCAGAAGAAACCCTACGCGAAGCCATTCTGAATACAGATGCAAAAGTGGCGACGGACCAGCGCAAAATTCCGCTAGACCTTGGAGGGAATCAAGTTGAGATTTATTTTACAAAAAATCACCTTTCTGATTTGCAGGCAGTTTTAAGGGCAGTTTTTGAAAACTCATGAGGTACACGGATTCTATTACAAACAATGCCACTGAGTATGACACGCTAATTTATGCGTAGTATGACTTGGCCGATGAACTTGTAACATTGTGGAGGGGAAATAATGAATACATTGCCAGAAATAATTAACAAAGAAATAAACACACTGCCTTTGACGTCACAAAAAGAGGTTCTCGATTTTGTGTTATTTCTAAAGAAACGAATTAACATCGAAACCGACAGCGATTATTTGTCAAAAAATCCAGAAATTAAGCAATCGATAATTGATGGTTTAAATACACCACTGGATGAATGCTCAGAGCATTTGGATTGGTAATGTATAAACTGTACTACACGAACCGCGCTAAAAAAGATGCTCAATTGATAAAAGCGTCAAATCTGAAAAGTAAAGCAGAAGAACTTTTGAATTTAATCGCTCAGGAACCATACGCTTATCCGCCAGAATTTGAATTCTTAAAAGGCGATTTGAAAGGCGCGATTTCAAGACGAATCAATAAGCAACATCGGCTTGTTTATGAAGTTTTTGAAAAAGAGCAGGCGATAAAAATTATTATGATGTGGTCACATTATGAATAATTGTCTTTAATGCAGAAACTAAATTTCAAAGGCGGGAATACCGATGCACACTTTTCAAATAAATTCGCATATTAACGAAAACGGCATCTTGTCGGTTAAATTGCCAAAAGAATGGGCTGAAAAAGATGTTAATGTCGTGTTGGTTTTAAAGTTTTTGAATCAGTTGCAAGAATCCAAGCCGAAAAAGGAAAGTCTGGCCGCTGCTTTTGACTTGCTCGCGCACGAATTAAACGACACTGATTATTTAGCCTTGTAGTCCGGAATAAGCCAGTTCTAGGGTAAGCGAAAACACGCGTTTCAGGACTACCGTAATACACAGTTTTGAGAACATCCGATCAGCGATTATTAACTCTTGTCAATTCCCTTCGGAACGTATTTCTTACGCGTTGGTAATTTACCGCCGCCAACCAACCTTTGACGACGGCGAACGGGCGGAGCAACTTCTCCCGCCTTAATGACCTGTTAATTCAGGATTTATTCAAGATTGGCGTGACGCGATCTCATTACTTCTTCTTCAATGCCTTTTTCGTGAATCAGGTGCGACACCAGCGCTTCGAGAAAGGACAAAGTAGAGAGTTCAAATACTGTGCCCATTGGCATGCCTTCGACTTTAACATACTGATCCGATTTGCCGATCTGTAATACTGCATCGGCCATATCGCCAATAGTGGAACTGCTTTTTGCTGTGATCAGAAC
>JBAQEN010000506.1:0-3590 GCA_049286765.1 Methylococcaceae bacterium | reverse complement strand
TATATATAACTTGCCCCCCCCCATACACAGGAGCAGGAGGCTGAGTACCATAAAGCCCGGAACAACCGGCAATAAAAGAAGTGAGTGAACAAGTTAAAAAAAGTCGTTTATTTAGCATTATGTTAATTAAAGTATATCGATATCACTGACCAGTCTTCTGTAATGGGTTCGCCGCTAATAAATTGTCAATTGTTTCGATTATAAAGATATTACGGGCTTTCTACCAGCTTGAATAAGCCCTTTAGATTCCATATCACTGTGTCACCGCCAAGTAATGTCTCTAGATTTCTTGATGACTTGACACGTCGGCTCCGTAAGCCCTGACTCTTAGTTAAGCTCTGGACTAAAAGCTTTGTTCTGGGATGAATTCACCGAAACCATAGTGTGGCTGTTCTCCACCGCTAAAATTTCATCAATAGCTTGGAATTGAAAATTCATTCGAATTCCTGGCAAAATCTGTATCCAGCGGTAAATTCCCTTAAACTCAAATTAATAGCATCGATGTCACAGGATACAAACTGCAACACATTAATAGGTTTGGTTTTAGAAAGGTATATCATCATCAAAATCATCATAAGCGGGAGGTGATGGCGGCATCGTACCGGCACTATTTTGCCGCGCCGTTTGCGGTGACTGTTGTCCTGGTTTGGATGATGGCGCGGAATATCCCGCTGGAGGCTGATCACCTCCAAAGCTGGTAGTACCACCACTGCGGCTGCCTAGCATGTGCATTTCTGTGGCGATAATTTCGGTCGTATAGCGGTCTTGACCATCCTGACCTTGCCATTTACGGGTTTGTAAACGCCCTTCTATATAAACCTGACTGCCCTTTTTCAAGTATTCCCCCGCTATTTCAGCTAAACGTCTATAAAATACCACTCTATGCCATTCAGTAGACTCCTTTCTTTCACCCGTTTGTTTATCTTTCCATCGCATAGAAGTCGCTAAGGTTATATTGGCAACCGCGTCACCCGCTGGCATATAACGAACCTCAGGATCTGCGCCCAGGTTTCCAATCAAAATAACTTTATTTAGCATGTGTCCTCCTTAAAATTTTTCTGCCCATTGATAATTAATTATCAGGTATATAGTACGCGAACCTGCTCTTATTCGCATAATTTCCACTGCCACCATCAGTTATTCGCAAAACTAAAACGTTACTATCTATTAATTACGCGGCGTTCATTAATAATTCAGGTTTAACTTGATGGAATTAAGTGCTGATAAAAATAAAAAACAGTCTCTTAAAATAATCCTGCAAAAGGCTGAACCTTGACCCATTCACCTGCCTTAACGCTGGAACTTTCATGATCAAGAATAATAAACGCATTAGCCAGACTCATCGAACTTAAAATACCTGAGCCTTGCTGGCCTGTGCTTTTAACTACCCAATCGCCACGATCATCCTGTTCGATAATGCCTCTCAAAATTTCGGTGCGTCCCGGTTTTTTACGCAAATCCCGGGTTGCTCGCGCTAAAAAAACCGGCGCAATGGGTTTGTTATTGATGCCTGACATTTTCTCCAGCGCAGGTAATACAAACTGATAAAAAGTCACCATCACTGCGACCGGATTGCCGGGTAAACCAAAGAATGCTGCGTTATTAATATTGCCAAAGGCCAAAGGTCTGCCTGGTTTTAAAGCAACTTTCCAGAACTCAATTTGACCGCAAGCCTGTAATGCCGTCTTAGTATAATCAGCGTCGCCGGCTGAAACGCCCCCCGTGGAAATGATCACATCAGCATAGTCACTGGCCTTATGAAAACTGTCCAGTAACGATGCAGGGTCATCTTCCAGAATGCCCAGATTAATAACCTCAATATCGGGCCGGTCCAATGCCGCTAGCAAACTGTAACGATTACTGTCATAAATGCCGCCTGAGCAGGGTGTTGAACCAAGGCTGAACACTTCGTTGCCGGTTGAGGCAATAGCAACCTTCAATCTTCTGCTGACATTGATTTCAGCAATGCCCAATGAAGCCATTAAACCTATGTCCGGAGGAGTAAGATATTTGCCTGGATGCAATACAGCTTGTCCCTGTTGAATGTCCTCTCCCGCCTTGCGAATATTTTGACCCGCTTTATGCCGGGCATCAATCAGGATTTCGTTACCCTTTAGCGCGACATGCTCCTGCATGATGACAACATCCAGCCCCTCAGGAACAACTGCTCCGGTCATTATACGAAGACATTGCCCTGATTTTATTTCCCCGTTATAGGGCTTTCCAGCATTGGCGCGCCCGATTATTTCAAGTCTGCATTCACCCTGAACAGGTAAGTCGGATGAATACATGGCGTATCCATCGACTGCGGAATTGGTAAAGGTAGGCACATTAAAAGCTGCTATGACTGGCTCATAAAGTGTTCGCCCCCTCGCCTTTTCGATATTTAGACGCTCGAACCCCTGAATAGCGGGAATATCCGATAAAATTTGTGACACCGCATCCTTAAAAGAGATCAGGCCGGATTCATGGATATCGGTACAACTTGTTTGAGGATTACTCATTTTTCGGATGCTGTATTTGAAAATAATGCCATATAAGCTTGGGCTGATTGTTCCGGTTTACTATCAAATAGTCCCCCGATGACTGCTAAGATATCCGCTCCCGCTGCCAGTAATTGTGCGCCATTTTCCGGCAAAATACCGCCTATGGCGACAATAGGAATGTTCAGTAAATGTTTTGCCTTATGCAGTGTTTCAAGTTGTGCAGGTGCAGCCAACGGTTTTGAGGATGAAGGAAAAAAACGCCCAAAAGCAACATAACTAGCCCCCTGCCCTTGTGCGTCCAGTGCCAATTCGACAAAGTCATAACAGGAAACGCCGATAATGGCATCATCACCTAAATGTTTTCTTGCCTGAGTAATTGCGCCGTCTTCTTTGCCGATATGAACACCATCCGCGCCTGTCAATGCAGCCAGCTCAATATCATCATTAATAATAAGGGGAACATCACGCTGATGACAGATTTTAACTAACTCCCGTGCTAGAAAAAGTGCATCGGCCGGATTTTTATCCCGATACTGCACAAGCACTGCGCCACCTCTAATCGCAGCAATGACTTCATTTATAATGGTATCGCCGGATTTATTATCTGTCTGGGTTATGGCATAAAGTCCGTGTGTCGGAAACCTCATGAATCTTCCTCCATCCAGAAAAATCGATTGGGATTATGCTGACCCTTGCCTGGCTGATAAGCAGCTTGTAAAGAATTCCAGGTATATTCCTGAGCTTCCATGACCGCTTGAACCGGCTCCAAGCCATGAGCGATTAGAGCTGCAATGCTGGCCGCCAGCGTACAGCCAGAACCATGATAACTGGCCGGCAATCTGTCCCAGGTGTAGGTCTCCCAGCAACGGCCATCATGAAACAATTGATTGCTGACTGCAGGCGTTGATTCATGTGTGCCCGTAATCAGCACATAGCCGCAACCTTTTTCCAGCAACGCCAGTCCGCATTCATATAAATCGTCAAATCCTGTAAGTGCGCGGGCTTCTTCACTGTTGGGCGTTAACACGGAAGTGCAAGGCATCAACAAGTCAACCATAGCGGCTATAAGCCGGTCATTGGATAATTCAGCGCCGCCCCCCGCAG
>JBAQEN010000505.1:0-3473 GCA_049286765.1 Methylococcaceae bacterium | reverse complement strand
GCTGAATTGAATGCGGTTCAGGTAACCGTAGATATAAAGCTTGAGAAGAACTGCAGGATGATAAGCTGGGCGTCCAGTTGCTAATGGCTTGAAACTTTTGAACCCCAGTTGATTTAAGTCGAGTTGTTCAACAAAACGTCAACAACACGAACGGGATTATCTTCTGTAACAAAGTCCTCTAAATACTCAGGGAATAAGGTTCCCTGGTCGCGGCTTATACCTTGAATGAACCGTTTCATCTGTCCTCCCCGATAACTTGGATAGGCAGATTTTACCAGAAATAACGTTTTTACACACTCTGGACCCAAACCGGTCAGTCAAATTTGTTTTTAAACCGCTCACATAATTACAAAGGGACAACTTTCCGAGAAAAGCATACTACCCTATGAGAAGTTTATGGCTTTAGCAGGATAATTTTGTCCACAGATATCCACTCAGAAAAATTTCGTTCATTGGTTCCATTACCATAGCTATAGAGAAAACGGTGACATTTGTACGCATTGACTCGTCGATTAAGTCAGATGTGATTTGTAAATAGTTATAAAAATATAGTGATTAATCTATTTGTAATCAAAAAATCTTCTACTATCTTTAAATCAACAGGAGACATAAAGCATCAGCAAAAATCGTTTCTGTCTTGGCCTAAATAAGGTAGGCATATTAATCTGATAAGGACAAAACCATCGAAAGGTGGTGACGCAAAATTACCAGTCTAAAGGAATTTTCCTATGACAGTGGGATCGCCAGAATCAAAGTCTAGTTCAGGCAACTTCTAAAAATGTCCTCTTCCTCAGGAAAAAGGAGCTTTATTCAATTTTTAGAGATTTTCTTTATTACTTCGATTGATACATTTCACCCATCTAGGAACTCCTCGGACCGAAATTATTTTAGGAGAAGAGTTGTGAACTCAAGTATTCAATCCAATAAAACTAAACATAAAGTTGCAAAAGCTGTTTTATATATCAATGAGCAGTTCGTTATGCGCATCTCCAAAGATTATCCGAGTATGGATGAGCAGTTGGAAGATTGGAGATCGGCACACAGCGGCATAAATCCGGCGCATATCATTGTCTTGGGGTCGACTGCTGACAGTCAAACATGTTGATGTCGATACCTGATTGACTTGCTGGAGGTGTCAAGCAAATAATATTAGGGTTGATTGATTTTAATATTCAAGCTGCACTAAATTGAGCTGTTTATTTGATTACCTTCGTCCTTAATACAAAAAATCTAGTGTTACGCCAGAGCCATTCTCGAATCGTGTTGTTATTTTAGATATGTTAACTTCCGCTAATGGCCGAGGCTGTGTCAAAACGTAAAATCGCTATAGAAGATCTTAAGAAACCCAAATTAACCCGCTGCTTGTAACCCAAAATCATTGCCGAAATGTTAAAATAAAGCCCTGCTAAAACGTTAAGGAAAGCCAATGAAGCGTTTCATCCAAGAAGACAGTCGGTCCCAACTGACCTTATTCCCAGAGAGCTTGGACGACTATGTTGCCGAGTGTAATCCAGTCCGTGTGGTCGAGGTCTTTGTTGAAGGGCTTAATCTTGGCAACTTGGGTTTTGAAGGTGTAGCACCCGAAGTCACAGGCCGCCCTTCTTATCATCCCGCTACGCTTCTGAAGATTTATATCTATGGTTACCTTAATCGTATTCAATCAACCCGACGCCTTGAACTGGAAACCCAACGCAATGTTGAGCTGATGTGGCAGACCTCCCGGTTAATGCCAGACTTCAAGACGATTGCACGCTTCCGTAAGGACAATGGCAAAGCGATCAGTAGTGTGTCGCCAGTTTATCGAACTGTGCCGACAACTGGATTTATTTTCTCAGGCTATCGTGGCCATTGACGGCAGCAAGTTCAAGGCCGTCAACAATCGCGATAAGAATTTCACCAGCGCAAAAATGGAGCGCCGTAAGCAGCAAATTGAGGACAGTATTAATCGATACCTAACAGTACTGGATGCAGCAGACCAGGAAGAACCGGCTGCCACACAAGTCAATACAGCCCGATTGAAAGAGAAAATAACCGCCTTGAAAAAGCGGATGCAAGAGCTCAACGAACTTGATATGAAAATGCAAGCCGCACCGGACAAACAACTATCGCTTACTGATCCTGATGCCCGATCAATGAAAACAAGAGGCACTGGCATCGTCGGCTACAACGTGCAAACCGCCGTCGATACCAAGCACCATTTGATCGTGGCACACGAAGTCACTAATGTGGGTAGTGACCGTAGTCAATTGTCCACGATGGCCAAACAAGCAGGCACCGCGATGGGTGCCAAAAAAATAACAGTCATAGCCGACCGGGGGTATTTCAAAGGCGAAGAAATTTTAGCGTGTCATGAAGCCGGTATAATGGCGCTAGTCCCTAAATCGCTCACCTCCAACAATAAGGCTAAGGGACTATTCGACAAACAAGATTTCTCCTATGTGGCAGACCAGGATGAATACCATTGCCCTGCGGGGCAGGTGTTAATCAAGCGCTTCACCTCGATCGGACAAGGAAAAACGCTCCATACTTACTGGAGCTCAGCTTGTAAGGCTTGCCCATTAAAGGAAAAATGTACCACCAGTACCGAGCGCCGCGTTAAACGGTGGGAACATGAAGGGGTGCTTGAGGTTATGGAAGCACGCTTGAAAGACACCTCTGAAGCGATGCTGATACATAAGCAAACCGTTGAGCATCCATTTGGCACGCTCAAAGACTGGATGGGTGCGACGCATTTTCAAATGAAGACAGTGGATCACGTCAGTACCGAAATGAGTTTGCATGTGCTCGCGTACAACCTCAAGCGAGTGATGAAAATACTGGGGATCGGTCCATTGATGGAGGCCATGAATGCCTGATGGCGCTCATGGCTTTAAAAGCCGGGTCATTTGAACCGCATTAGTCGCTTTTAAGCGAAGCATTTCAAAATGTTTATTCTAGGTCGCATCAAAAAATGCTTCACTACATTCGATTTTGGTGGCTTTGATCAAGCGCCAATGGAGTTTGCTGGCTCTTTCGGCCGTATTTTTGCATTTTGATCCAGCCTCGGCCGATAGTTCCAGTTGATCTCCAAGAATAGACTGTCCGTTTTCTGCTTGTATGCTCTGCTATTTAGCAATAAGGGGCGATAAGCCGCCAGGTCGTAAGTCAAATCACTATATTTAAGCAACCGGGAATGGTTTGGAGCAGCTTAAAGCTGCGCCAAACCCTTTACCGATAAAACATCAAATAACTCGTTTGTAGGGTTATTACCAAGCCATCGAGCAACGCAATAAAGGCGAACACTTTTTTTGTTGTGCGCATTGAAATCCATTGCGCAAGAAAGGGTCCCAGCCGTCCGCCCCATAATACGCCCAGCATCGTGAATGCTGCCAACTCCCAGGGAACGCCGCCGAAATAGAAGCCATGAATAAAAGCCAGTAGTATAGAATTTATTGATAGCAATACCACGCCCAGTCCAATGGCGCGGTTAACGT
>JBAQEN010000504.1:0-2516 GCA_049286765.1 Methylococcaceae bacterium | reverse complement strand
AGGGAAGGCCGTCCTACCCCAGAAAAGCCTTTGACTGCTCCGTTTATTGGGAATAAATTGCATTAACAACGAACTTTCGTGGTATCAACACTATACAAAGGGGAATTAGTAATGTCGACAACAACTTTTCAGGTATCAACGTACCAGTACTACAACTTTTCGTCCAGAAGTTCCGGGAAAACAAATCTAATACTGAAGGGAACTGGTGGCGAAATTTGCTACGTATGGTTCTTTGAGGATCCGACAGCCGCCTTACCTCCAGCACAACAGACGGGCCCAAACTCTTATGTCTTCTACTATCATCATAGTCAATTGCAGCATCTGATTGACATGCTGAGAAATGAGATGCCAATAACTGTGATCTTTAACAACGACATTGGAGTCAACAATTCGCGAATTTCGACATCGGACGAGATCGTTGGCGAAGGCGAAGAGACCTCTAACCGCTGATTAACCGGGCCTTATACAACACGCTAAGGTACGCGTGTTATAGGAAGTTACCCTCGTAAGGATGCGCATTGATCGCGATTGATGCGCTTCACTGCGATCAACACATGCCGAGTCAGATTTCCTCTGACCCGAAAGCGTAAAATGCGTCTTCTGACTTCGCAGTGTTTTTCATCTTGAAATTGTTGCGATTCACTAAGGATTGTAAGTATTCTTACAACTAATTTTTGCAATCGCTTTAATAAAAACAGACAGTTAAAAGCAATTTTTACTGCGGCATTCATTTTGCATGAGCTCTGTTAGAATTAACTCCAGAGTCAGCATGAAACTATTCCTTGATTGGTCAGCTTATAAAGACGCCGGCACCGGCGACGCCTATGCCGATATTCCTAAAACCGGTGGCGATTATGCCAAGGCGATTGCGGTTTGTATCGGCAGCCGCGCGTGCGAGCAAACCGGCCGGGGCGTGATGTGCCCCAGCTTTCGCATCAGCAGCAAGCCCGAATTATCGACCGGCGGCCGCGTCAAATTGCTGAAGGCAGCATTGAATCGCGAATTCGGTAAGGCATCGTTGCTGAATCCTGAACTGGCGGAAGCAATGGATTTATGCGTCAGTTGTAAAGGCTGCAAACGCGAATGCGAGAATGAGATTGATATGGCCTTGATCAAAGCTGAGTTTTTGGCGCAACGTTTCAGCGTGACCGGCATTCCATTACGTAATCGCTTGTTTTCCTTTTTACCGGAATTATTGGCTCGATTTTCCGGGTTCAGGAGCTTGATCCGCTGGCGCAACAGTTACCCGATGCTGGCTAAAATCCTAGACAGGTTATTGGGTATTAGCGCCGGAGTGAAACTGCCGGAACCGGCCGCTCAGCGCTTTAACGCGTCGAAAGCGCCAAAGGAATCAAGCCATAACGTAGACTTGCCTGAAGTCGTGTTATTCGTCGATACCTTTAACCGTCATTTTAATCCTGGCGTAGCCCAGGCTGCTTATTCGGTTCTTTCGACAGCCGGCTACCGGGTCTGGATTTTGGGCGAAGAGGGTACGATGCGCGGGTCAAAATCTCCGCTATGCTGCGGGCGGACCTATTTCGCCAACGGCATGATCGATCAAGCCCACCGTGAAGCCAAGCGGCTGTTGGCCGCGTTG
Organism: Methylococcaceae bacterium; assembly: GCA_049286765.1. Taxonomy (GTDB): domain Bacteria; phylum Pseudomonadota; class Gammaproteobacteria; order Methylococcales; family Methylomonadaceae; genus JAGXGJ01. Next base: position 919 of record JBAQEN010000504.1, on the reverse strand, counting down.
ATGCCGCATCTGGAGGCAGGACGCTGGATCGTCGGTCTGGAACCATCCTGTATTCTAAGTTTACGCGACGAATATCTGAGTTTGAGTTTAGGCGAGCCGGCCAGGCAATTAGCGGAAAAAGTGTTATTGCTCGAGGAGTTTATCGCCAGGGAAGCCACTGCCAAACGCTGGCCGTTGCAGTTTACTGCGTTGGCCGACGCTAAAATTCTGGTGCACGGGCATTGTCACCAGAAATCGGTCGGCGCAACCAAAGCCATGCGTAAAGTGCTTAAATTGATTCCGGCACTGGATAGTCAGCCAATTGAAGCATCCTGTTGCGGCATGGCCGGACAATTCGGACTCGAATCCGAGCATGCCGATTATTCACGGCAAATGGCGGAACAGGGACTTTATCCGGCCTTGCGTGCGGAACCCGAGACAATGGTCATCGCCAACGGCTTTTCCTGCCAGCAGCAAATTCTGAACGGCGGTTTTCGCAAGCCCAGGCATCTCGCCGAGGTTCTCTATGCGGCGATCGACCGGCGCTAATACAGGGAGCGTAATGTCATGCATACCTTGCCATGGACACAACCCTGGCTGCAATTGTCTGAATCGTTTTATCAGCGGGTAGAACCGAGTCCGTTGTCGGCGCCCACTATTGTCCATGTCAATAGGCAAGCCGCAAAGTTGATAGGATTGACTGACGAACAATTGAACACCGCGGCGGCGCTCCGGTGCTTCAACGGCGATGAATTATTGCCGGCCATTCAGCCGATAGCCACGGTTTATGCCGGACACCAGTTCGGTATTTTTACCTCGCAACTGGGCGACGGCCGCGCCCTATTGCTGGGTCAGGTGCCGGGAACGGGCGATCAATCCTATGAAATCCAGTTGAAAGGGGCGGGCTTGACGCCGTATTCGCGAACGCTGGATGGCCGCT
>JBAQEN010000503.1:0-9026 GCA_049286765.1 Methylococcaceae bacterium | reverse complement strand
CCTAAGTCCAGGCGGCCTCAAATCACCGGTGACTGTTTCATAAACAGCTTCAATAGCCGCATTAAACTATCGATAGGCCTTCTTTTGTAATGATTCATAATGCCTTCTACTTTGTTGAAGACTTGATCATGCATGTGGATTTTTCGTTGCATGGGGACTCTCCTCTTTTTAACTTATCATGGCTAATGAGATCGGTAACTGCGCATTTGCCCGACTAATACGCCCTGGATGGCAACCTGCTCAGGACGGTAGGACAGCGCAGTCATGTTGGCATTGGCGGGAAGCAGCAACACCTGCTCTGCGGTTTGCTCAATATATTTCAGGGTGGCTTCGGCGTTCTCGATCAAGGCGACCACGATCTCCCCGTTACTTGCATAATCACGCTGCTCGATAACCACCCAATCGCCATCAAAAATACCGGCCTCGATCATGGAGTCGCCTTTAACCTGCAATACATAGCAGGGCTTGTCGGTTTTCAGGGCATCCGGTACGGTCATATAGCTGATGGTTTCTAATGCTTCAATCGGCTTACCGGCGGCGATTGCTCCGATAAAAGGTAAGCCCTGTTCAGCCGTGGCATCATCACTCTGCGCTTTCGCGGTCAGGCGGACACCGCCCTTTCTCTTGCCCATGAAAGGCTCCACCAGACCCGCTGCAACCAAGGCCATGATGTGCTTGTACAACGACCCGCGCGAGGCCATGCCCAGAGCCTCACAGAGTTGATCCAGGCTGGGCGGATAAGCAAAACCTGCGTTGTTGTCGCGAAGAAAATTGAAAATTTCCCGTTGTCGCCGGGTTAATACATCCATTCGTGATGATCTCTCGATTGCTTAAATTTTTTGTAAGCTTACCAAAAATACCCTAGAATGCAACCAAAAAGAGAACATAAAGAGAACAAAAACCTATTCTTTTCTGTTATCCCCTTCCCTCACCCATGTTGTGCCACTATGTCCACACCTTCCTTTACTGTCTTATCGCCGACCCCGCTGCCGCGTGTGCTGCCGCTGCCCTTATTCAGCGGCAAAGTCGCCGCCGGTTTCCCATCGCCTGCCGATGATTACGTTGAGAAAACGCTGGATTTGAACGAACTGCTCGTCCAAAAGCCCGCCGCGACCTTCTTTGTGCGTGCGCAGGGCGAATCCATGCTCGGTGCAGGCATTCATCCCAACGATATTCTGGTCGTGGATCGCTCCATCGAACCGGTGCCGGGGAAGATCGTCATTTGTGCCTTGAACGGCGAACTGACGGTAAAGCGCCTACAACGGGATAACGGGCACTGGCAACTGCAAGCAGAAAATCCCGCCTATCCCGATATTGCAATCCATGAAGAGCTGGAAATGGTGATCTGGGGCGTGGTCACCAACGTTATTCATCCCCTGTAATGCCGCCTCCTCTCCTCGCCCTGGTCGACTGCAACAATTTTTACGTTTCCTGTGAGCGTGTGTTCCGGCCTGATCTGATCGGCAAGCCAGTGGCGGTGCTCAGTAATGTACGGACAAGTAAATTTATATTTGCCTAGATGAGCAAGCCATGAAAAAATGGACGCTAACTAAGAATCAGCTCGGTTACTAGTTTAATTAGTCTATTAAACTCATTAAGTTCCCGATTAATCTGTCGATTTTTCAATTCATCTATGTATTGCAGCCTCCATCTGTTGGGGAGAAAAGTTTATGACTTCTCTGGCTCGGAAAATAGTTCTTCCCCAATTTGAATGGACGAACTTGGCCTGTGAAGACGACCCTACAGCAAGACGGATTGACATCGAATCTAACAGTTACATTAGCAAAACATCCTACTTCGTTCGATCGAATATGTCTCCCGGAGAGAATGATCGTCGAGATGGCAAGCCAACGTGGGTGCCAACACAATTTAACCTATACCCAGTTGTTCTATGCGGTGATGGCGCACCCTGGCCGGAGGCAAATCTGTGGATACTTTCGATGCTGGAGAGCCGTGTAAATCCCAATATGGCAAGCTTTCACAGCATTGCAGAAGACATGAGCGCTTATGCAAGATTCATTGAAGATTACGCTGTTGATTGGCTTGAATTCCCTTCCCAAAAACTGGCTCGACCCACTTACAGATTTAATGGCCACCTCAAGCACCTAATCCAAAATCAAGAGATTAAGGCAAGCACAGCGAAGCGTCGAATGGCAGCAGTTATCCGTTTCTACCGTTGGCTCCAGGAAGAAGGAGTCCTCACTATGGAAAATGCTCCGTGGAGAGAAAGCGACCGCTATGTCGAATTCAAAGGACACTATGGTCAAAGTCTATCTAAAAAAGTCACTACTACTGACGTGTCAATCCGCGTTGCGCAACAAGACGATCCATACGATGGCTATATCAACGATGCTGGGAAACTGCGCCCATTGCCGCAAAATGAACAAGAGTGGTTGATGGATGCCTTGACCTCACTCGGCAACACGGAGATGACATTGATCCATCTTTTTGGGCTGGTGACTGGCGCACGCATCCAGACCATTTTGACGTTCAGGGTACGGGACGTACTGAAGGATTACGGAACCGATCGGCAAGGATTTCTGCGATATCCAATTGGTCCTGGAACAGGAATTGATACGAAATTTGATAAGCGATTAGTGTTGCATATACCGGTATGGTTTTATGAAATGCTAAATATTTATGCCTTAAGCGAGCGGGCTAAAAAGCGTCGATTAAAGGCTGATGGTGGCGATACCGAAAACCAATACCTGTTTCTAAGCTCACGTGGAGCACCTCTGTATGCTGCAAAACAGGATGTAACCCATGGAGATTCCAAGACACTTCATCATAATAAAGTCGGTCAAGGTGTTCGACAGTATATAACTGACTACATCATTCCATTCATCCGCAAAAAATACTCACCAAGTTTTCACTATCAGTTTCATGACACTCGAGCGACCTTCGGCATGAACCTTGTTGATGACAGGCTCAAATTGGTTGAAGACAAAAAATATACTCTTAAGGATGCGCTGGATTTTGTACAAGTCCGTATGGGGCATTCGTCACCGACTACGACTGATCGCTACTTGAGCTTCCGTAGTCGGTTAAAAATAGCTTATGCAGTACAGGATGGATGGGAAGCCACCTTAGAAAATATGGCACTTCGCGCAATGGAATCGATAAATGGTTGATTTTGTAGACCGCAAAATCGAATTTCATAAAGTACCGCGGCCCCCAGGTGCTCTATCACGAGATCCAGAAATGGCTGTATTAATTTTTGAAGAAGGCCATACCCTCGATATAGGAGCATTGTGTTATCTCCGGCGAGCCCCCGGAAGAAGAAAGACAACACATGGTCGCAGAGTAGACCTTTCATCACTAAGCCAATTACGTCGCCATGAAATTCGGATGTTAATTGCGCATATTTCGGAGACGATTGCACAGAGCGGTCTGAGAAAAAGAACAGAATTTGGCCATTTTTATGTCTTTACATTATTTGTGGATTGGTGTGATAGCAATCATCATAACCGCGTCTTTGATGACGAAATAAGTGCACACGCTGCATTTCGTGATTACGTAGACGATCTTAGACGGCGGGTATTGCAAAACCAACTTGGCAATAATACTGCGGTTAGCTACCAAAACCTGACTCAAGCCGTTCTGGAAGATTACTTAGACGCAGATAACCTTAGCCAAGGCATTAATCTATTAGGTCATAGCCATCGTTTTGTTGAGTCAACACCAGTACCCGATGCCAAGTCGCAAGAGATAGTTCTCGCGTGGTGCAAGTGCCTGTTGAACGGAATAAGTGAGCTTGTTGTGGATCAAAAACCTTACCCTTTCGCCCTTGTTGTTCCGGGTTATTTGAATTGGCCGAATGACCGGATATGGATATTTCCCGTTAACTCATGGTGCGTAACACCTGATTCCAAAAGTATCCCTAAATATCAAGCTTATGATTATCAAAATGGAAAGATTCGTACAGCAGAAGAGATTGAACATTTATACGGGAAACCTAACTGGCCCTCACGTACAATTAGGCGCATCATAAAATCGCAAAAATATATACAACGCTCGAATCAAAATTTTTTCAGCCATGATCGTATAGCACGGGGTATGCTCGCGGTATCCGCATTTTTGGTGATGTTTATTGCCAGCACCGGCTGCAATCCCGCACAAGCCAAGGAAACCTTATGGAGTGAAGAACTGGATGATGTGGTATCGAACCCCTTGGTCGAACGTCAAGGGTTTCGAACAATTAAATATCGTGCCAATAACCGTTTGGTGTCTTTCGAAATTGGCGTTGAATACATGCCATATTTGCGGCGCTATCTCCAATTGCGAAAGTACTTGCTCCAGGAAAGACAATTTGATTATCTCTTTTTTAGTTATGGCTCAAGACTAACTGGTCTAAAAACGGGCCCTAAACCGATTTCAGAGAGTGACACGAAAAATCTGCTTGTAACAATGAAACGACTCACACCAGCTTTCCCGTCCGTGATTCCAATGCAATGGCGGGCGGCCAAGCAGGATCATGTCATTCGCAATTATGACCCTGCCACTGCTGCGCAGGCAATGCAGCATTCTTTAACAACCGCTTTGAGGAAATACACCAACGGATCGGAAGTTACACAACAATTGGAAATGAGTTGTTACTTCGACCAAGTAGAAAAGGTAGTACTCAGTAAAGGGCAGGAAATTGCGGGCAGCGAGGTTAACTCGGTTGGGATTTGTACCCATCCCGGCGAGCCAAAAGCTGTAGTTGACAATCTGCCCCTGATACCTGATTGCAAGGGCACAGAGGGCTGCCTCTTCTGCGATAAGTACCGCATTCATGCTGACGAGATGGATGTGCGCAAAATCTTGAGTGCTCGATACTGCATAAAGAAAACTTCACACTTGGCAAGCAGTCACGAGCAGTATGAACAAATGTTTATGCGCATTTTCCAACAGATTAATTTCATCTTATTTGAGCTAAAAAAACATAATCCAGAAATGGTGGAAAAGATAGAACGGGAGGTCGATATTGACGGTGAACTGGATGCTTTTTGGTCTGCCAAGTTAGAGACATTGATGGAACTCGACATACTATGAGGGCATTTCAGGCAAAGATAACTGATCTCCCAGATGCGAATATTCCAGATGAGTACATGCCTTTAAAAGGGCGTATTCCTTCCGATGACTTTGTGGTATCGAGGAAAAAAGACGGAAGCTCTCTATCGCTTTACGGAGATTCAAGTTGGGATTGGACACCGTATGCCGCCGATAACCGTACGATTAACTTTAATTTTAACTTCTGGTCTAGCGGTGAACTAACGCCGCAACGCGACCAGTTGGCGCGTGAAATACGATGGTTGATGTTTGTCCTGATTTACCTGCGGCCCGGACATGGACTTAGCAATAAATCGCTAAGGGGCTATTTATTTTCATTGACTTTTGTAGCGCGTTTTTGCGAATTGCGTTCATTGTCAATTTACGAATTTTTAGCCGATCCAGCTTTGTTGAGCGAAAGCATGGAAGAAAATGGCGGCTACGCGACTTTGATTATAGCTTTAATTCAATTATTAAAACATCTAGGAACTGACATGGTCGGTTTTGATGTTGTCAGCAACAAAGAAATGCAAAATCTCCAAAGGATTGCGATCAAATATGCCCATGGACTTAAGCAGCATCCACCGATTCCACCCCGCCTGTATTCGTCAATGCTTTCAACCCTGTCACAGGAATTAGCCCAATTTAAAGCGGTGGCAGATCGTGTCCTCAATTTATTGCAAGAGTGTGCGAACGATCCACTAACAGGCAAGCATCATTCAAAACAGTTACAGAGGAGAAGAGAACAGGGATTAGGTAAACAAACATGGCGGCCGTCATTTGGAGGCCTGCTAAGAAAATACGATCTAGAAGATTATTGGACTGAGCGCGGCTACACTCGATCTATAATTGGTCTGGAAGCCGTTGTGACCGGAGCGATGGTTGCCGCCGCAATCGCAATTCAGGCCTTTACCGGCATGAGGGCTAATGAGGTTGGAACCCTCCCTTTTTACTGTCTGGATGAGGCGAAGCGGGACGAGGATGACAGTATTCATTACATTGTCAAAGGGCGCATCACAAAACACGCGCACGGAAGAATAAAACGTGTGCAGTGGGTTACCAGTGAAAGTGGACGCGCGGCCATCCGACTTGCGCAACGGATCTCGCTGACAATCCACAAGGCGTTAGGCAACATGCCTGAAGAAAACGATACCCGTATCAACTCTTTTCATCTCTTTATTACGCCCCGCTATTTATTTAGGCCAAACCAGATAAGGTATGCTCCTGCAAGAGTTTTGTTAGAATGTTCGCCAGCCCTACGAACGCGATTACAATTCAACATTCAGGAAGAAGATTTATTAGAATTGGAACAGATTGATCCTCATCGCGCGTGGCGTTCTGAGGAGGCATTTCAGATAGGCCGCCCTTGGACGCTCACGAGCCACCAGCTGCGCCGTTCCCTGGCGTTGTACGCCCAACGGTCTGGCTTGGTGACCCTGCCATCCCTAAAGCGCCAATTGCAGCACATCACCCAAGAGATGTCGTTGTATTATTGTCGTGGCTCGGCCTTTGCCGTTAACTTTATCGGCAATCAAGATAAGGAGCCGCACTTTGGCAAAGAATGGCAAGTGACCCAACCTGTCAGCCAGTTTCTGAGTTACGCTACACATGTGCTAATAACCGACGAAACCTTGTTTGGTGTTCACCCGCATTGGATCAAGAATCGACTTCGAGATGCTGACGGGATTGTCATATTCGACCGTGATGTAACCTTAAAGCGGTTTCAAAAAGGCGAGCTGGCTTATCGGGAAACAATTCTTGGCGGGTGTGTAAAGGTTGGAGACTGTGATAGGAATCCTCTAGACATCCTGCATGTTGAATGCCTGACTACCCATTGCAAAAACTTAGTGGGCAACAAGAAAAAACTGGAACGGGTCATCGCCGCACAGACCCATCTGGTCGAGAAGTTCAACAAAACCGACCCGGCATCAACAGAGTACCGCCACGAGAGCTTAAATCTCACAATTCTAAAAACAACGCTCGCAAACATTTCAAACGGTGGTATGGAATCTAAGGGGGTGACGGTAAGGAGAATGCATGACTAACCAACCATTGGCCGAGTACTTTCAGGCACTGGAACGCCTTAAAAATGGGCGTCCGCGTTTCGTTGATAGAGGCACTAAAATTACCAACGATGCTGTCTCCATCGAGGCTGGACGCAAAAAGGGAAGCATCAAGAAATCGAGGGAACTGTTCCGAGACCTGATCGCAGCCATTGATGCCGCTGCCGTCGAACAGGCACGTCCCCAGCAGGAACGTGTTGCGCGGTTGAACAAAGTTAAGCAAACTGTCGAAAGCTTACGCGAACAATTGGATAATGCCCTTGCACGCGAACTTTCGCTTCTGGCGGAATTGTACGAGACGAAAAAGAGATTGGCCCAACTGACAGGGGAGAATGTCCTGCCAATCCGAAAAAGAGGAAAATGATGCGTATGCATTATTTAATTTGGATTCAGTGGTTTTTCGTTGGTCCGTATTTGACATTATGATTTTGACGTGATTGAATTAGTGTACACTAATTATGACGCATACTTTTCATGAACAATAAATCCAATACCGACACTAAGCTTGGCAGGCCTTTTGGAGCAAATGCTTATGGTGAATCAACAATTCCTATTAGAGTGCCTAAAAGCAAAGTCACGCTTATAAAAGATTATCTAAATCGAGCAGCATCAAGCAAAGGCGAACCTGAATTTGTGATTTTTGGATTAGAAACTCCGGCCAGAAAACTGAGTATTCCTCTCTATTCATCAATCGTTCCCGCAGGATTTCCTTCCCCTTGCGATGACCACGTCGAAAAAAGACTTAATATACATGAGTACTTAGTTGACAATGAAGATGCGACTTTTATTGTTGAGATTAGCGGCCTTTCGATGATTAACGCAGGTTTGTGCCCAAAAGATAAGGCCGTCATCGATCGATCTAAAACGGCCCAGATCGGAAATATTGTGATGGTATCCGTTGATGGGGAATTTACGATAAAACAATTGGGGATTGCCGAAAACGGCAATCCCCTTTTAATACCTGCGAATTCCGATTTTAATGTTATTGAGATAAAAGAAGGCATGGACTTTCAAATATGGGGAGTGGTGACAAGCTCATTTAGAAAATATTTGTAATGGCCCAAATAGCCTTAATTGACGTAAACAATTTTTACGTTTCTTGCGAACGGGTATTTAATCCAAAGTTAAACCATAAGCCTACGATTTGCTTAAGCAACAATGACGGCTGTGTAATTTCGCGAAGCAACGAGGCTAAAGCTCCCCCTATCAATATCAAAATGGGAGCGCCGTGGTTTGAAGTCAAAAAAAAATTTAGCCACAATGAGGTGATAGCCCTCTCCTCGAACTACGCGCTTTATGCAGACATGAGCAATAGGGTGATGAATCTCATTAGCCGGTTTACCCCGGATTACGAGATTTATTCGGTGGACGAAGCTTTCTGCAACTTTACTGGGTTTATTTCCAAAGACTTAACTTCCTACAGTAGGGAGATTAAGTCAACCATATTGAAATGGACTGGTTTACCAGTCTGTGTCGGCCTGGCTTCTTCTAAGACATTGGCAAAATTAAGCAATCACTGTGCAAAAAAACGACCTGAATTTTCCAGTGTGTGTAATTTCAACACCATGTCGCCTGGTCAACTCAATAGTATTTTACAGACGATACCCGTCAGTGATGTTTGGGGTATTGGATCACGCCTATCTCTAAGATTAAATAACCTTGGAATTGTTACCGCACTAGATTTAAAAAATGCACACTCTAGATCTTTCCGTGACAACTTTAGCGTGGTAATGGCAAAAACCATTGCCGAGTTGAATGGCGAGCCCTGCTTCGAATTTGAACATGCGCCGCCTCCTAAAAAAATATTGCCAGTACGCGTAGTTTCGGCATACCGGTCACTGAATTGAATGATTTGATTGAATCCGTCACGCTATACACTTCACGAGCTGCTGAAAAAGCTCGCAGTCAGAAATCCTATGCCAATAGCGTTAC
>JBAQEN010000502.1:0-2013 GCA_049286765.1 Methylococcaceae bacterium | reverse complement strand
CGTGAAGCCAGTTCAGGAACAACGCCGCCGTATTCATTATGCATCTCTATCTGACTGTATAAAAGATGATTAATCAAGCCTTGCCCGGAATGATAAATGGCGACGCCGGTTTCATCACAGGAGGTTTCTATGCCTAAAACGTACATTGAATTTTTGAAAATTATAAAAGTAAAGGTATAATTAAAAGTTCTGTTTATTTCGTGGGTTGAACACCCTCTTATCTTTAAAATATTAACATAATTGGATCATAATAATGCCGTCAGTAAAAATTAAAGAAAACGAGCCTTTCGATATTGCAATTCGTCGTTTTAAGCGTGCCTGTGAGAAAGCGGGTGTATTGGCAGAAGTACGTCGTCGTGAGTTTTATGAAAAACCAACGGCAGAGCGTAAGCGTAAGGGCGCTGCGGCTGTTAAACGGCATTTGAAAAAATTGGCTCGTGAACGCTATGCGCTGAAAAATCTGCGTCGCGGACGTCCTGTGCTGTAACGGCTAAGGATAATGTGATGGAATTGTTAACAGATCGTATCAAGGACGATATGAAAGCCTCTATGAAAGGGGGTAATAAAGTCAGGCTAGGAGTAATCCGTTTAATCCTGGCGGCATTAAAGCAGGTTGAAGTTGATGAGCGTATTGTGCTGGATAATGAGAGGGTTGTCCTGATTCTTGATAAAATGATCAAACAGCGCCGCGAATCCATTCGACAGTTCACCGAAGCGGGCCGGAATGACTTGGCAGCGATTGAAGAGGCAGAAATTCTGGTTATTCAGGATTTTATGCCTATAGCTCTTGGCGCTGAAGAAATTGATGCTTTGATCAACGAGGCGGTAGTCGAGTCGGGTGCAAAGTCCGTTAAAGATATGGGTAAAGTCATGGGTTTGCTAAAAGCAAAAATGCAGGGCCGCGCCGATATGTCGGCTGTCAGTGCCAAAATTAAGGCTGCATTAGCTGAATAACCTTTTTTTGTCCGGGTAACTTATGTCCGGTAGAATTCCTTCCGAGTTTATTGATGAGCTTTTGGTGCGAGTTGATATCGTTGATTTAATCGATTCGCACATCCCTCTAAAAAAAACGGGTGCAAATTATGTGGCCCGATGCCCCTTTCATGCTGAAAAAACACCCAGTTTTTCTGTAAACCGTAATAAACAATTTTTTCATTGCTTTGGTTGCGGAGCAAGCGGTAATGCCATTAGTTTTTTGATGGATTTTAGCCATCTTGATTTTGTTGAGGCAGTAGAGGATCTGGCGGCCTTTGTTGGTATTGATGTGCCAAGGCAGTCGGCTGGCTATCAGGTGGGGGCGAAGAAAGATGATTTGAATAGTCTGTATGTGGTGATGGAGCAAGTGGCCGCCTTTTATGTAAAGCAGTTGCGGACAAGTGATGAAGGGAAAAAAGCAGTTGAGTATTTAAAAAATAGAGGCGTAAGTGGTGATTGCGCTAGCGATTTCATGTTGGGCTACGCGCCTGATGAATGGAAAGCTTTGACGGGGCGATTTAATCAAAAACTATTAATCGAAGCAGGATTATTGGTCAATAGTGAAAATGGATCGATTTATGATCGTTTTCGCGGCCGGATTATGTTTCCTATCAGGGATAAGCGTGCCCGGATTATTGGCTTTGGCGGGCGGGTGCTCGATGATTCGTTACCAAAATACTTGAATTCTCCTGAAACACCCCTATTTCATAAAGGCAAGGAAGTTTATGGCTTGTACGAGCTTCTGGAAAAGAATTCTAAGCCGCAGAGGATTTTGATTGTTGAGGGTTATATGGATGTTATCGCATTGGCTCAGTTTGGCATCCATTATGCCGTTGCAACTTTAGGGACGGCTGCCTCGCAAGCTCATCTCGATTTGTTATTCCGGTTTTCATCGGAACTGGTATTTTGTTTTGATGGTGATCAGGCGGGCAGGAATGCTGCGTGGAGAGCGATAGCATCGGTTTTTCCGTCCCTAAAGGGCGGTCGCTCCTGCCGCATCATGTTGCTGCCCCAAAATCATGATCCAGATTCATTAGT
>JBAQEN010000501.1:0-2360 GCA_049286765.1 Methylococcaceae bacterium | reverse complement strand
GTTGTAAGCTGTAGCTTTTTGGGCAGGGTTCGGATACAAAGTTGCGGCTTCATTAAAGTAGGAAGCTGCTTGTGAAAGAGATTCTGTCTTTTGCTGACGATGAGTCTCTTCATTCAAAAGTTTAGCTCCATTGAATTTAGCAAATCCAGCGAGGTTGTAAGCTGTAGCTTTCTTTTTATAATCTTCCGCAAGAGCGGCTGCTTCTAAATAAAGAAAAAAATCCTTGGAATTGAAGGACCCTATTGTTAGCATGATACATTAGATTGTTATCTAATAAAATATTATAAAGTTGACCGTATATATTATCTCTAATTATTTTTTTTAAATTTTCTTTTGGTGTTAGTGCTGAAAAGCACTTGTCTTCGTGACGCCAGGCATGGCGCATTTCTAGGCGGTGAAAGTCCGCTGTGGGCCGTATCGATCGGAACCACGAGTCTAGGCAAGGGTATCTTCCGTGAGGGGGAATCTGAAGGAAGCTGATGACGTAACAAGGTTATAACGAACAGAAACCTAATAAGGCTGCTACCACAGGGTAATCTGGCGTAGGACAGAGAAGCCCAATAATCGATCGCTAGTGCGTAGGAGTAGATTGGGTGTGACCTTGTGAAAGAAGTGTGTCTTACCCTGGGAGATCTCAGACTCTGTCTGTAGAAAACAGACTATTGTTGGAGCGATCCACCAAGATGGGATCTGAGAAGTCAGCAGAGGGCATAGTAGGTAAGGAGAGGCAACTCTCAATACTGAAGGCCTGAATTAGTTAAACCAGAGGGAGTCATTTAAGACTCAGCGAGATGGAGGAGTAGAAAGAGATGGAAAGCCATCACCAACGACCAAGCGGATTTCGGCGTATGAAATCTGCGAAGCTCGAGGAGTGTCAAATCTTGAAGGCGTCGAGAAAGGATAAAACTCTGACAAACCAATTGATGGAACAGATTTGTGAGCCATCAAATTTAAACCGAGCCTATAAGCGTGTGAAAGCGAATAAAGGAACGGCAGGAGTTGACGGGATGACCGTAGATGATCTGTTGGGCTGGATAGCGTTACACAAAGAGTCGCTTATTGAATCTTTGATGACAGGGACTTATCAACCACAGCCAGTGCTTGGTATAGAAATACCAAAGCCTGGAGGAAAGGGAGTCCGCCAACTCGGAATTCCTTCTGTGATTGATCGCCTTGTTCAGCAAGCGATTCATCAGGTTCTGGAGCCTATTTTTGATCCGACCTTTTCGGATTCGAGTTACGGTTTTCGACCTGGACGCAGTGCACATCAAGCGCTCAAAAGAGCCAAAGAGTATGTACAGGAGGGACATGGAATAGTTGTTGATATTGACTTGGAAAAATTTTTTGACCGAGTCAATCACGATATTTTGATGTCTCGACTTTCAAGGCGTATAGACGACAAAAGGCTGCTGAGAATCATTCGACGTTTTCTACAAGCGGAGATGATGCAACAGGGTATTTGCATAAAACGGCTGGATGGTTTGTCGCAAGGCGGCCCTCTTTCACCATTAATGTCAAATCTCCTGTTGGATGAGCTGGACAAGGAATTGGAGCGCCGAGGGCACAAGTTTTGCCGTTATGCGGATGATTGCAATATTTATGTGAAAAGTCAGCGAGCTGGAGAACGAGTACTACAATCGGTGAAGACATTCCTTGAAAAACACCTAAAGCTGAAGATAAACGAAGCCAAGAGTGGATGTGCATCAGTATATGATCGCAAATTTCTTGGTTACCGATTATTAAGTGATGGAAGGTTAGTGATTGCAGCTCAAAGTGTGGAGCGCATACAAGATAAAGTACGCGTCCTCACACGGCGTAATCGCGGCGTTAGTTTAGAAAAAGTCATTTTTGAACTAAACGAAGCCCTGCGAGGTTGGATTAACTACTTTTGCCTCGCGGAATGGTCATCACAGCTGTTGGAGCTGGACGCTTGGATACGACGCAAACTAAGATGCTATAGACTAAAGCAGCGTAAGCAAGGTCAGTCGATAGCAAAATTTCTGATGAAGTTAGGAGTGCCCGAGCGTAACGCAAGGAGCATTGCTAGCTCAGGAAAAGGTTGGTGGCGCTTGTCCAATAGTCCTCCAGTAAATCAAGCCATGAATAACGCTTGGTTTGAAAAACAAGGTCTTATAAATCTAATGAAACAAAGGACTGTGGTAAAAGTTTAACTGAAACCGCCGTATGCGACATCGCACGTACGGTGGTGTGAGAGGGAGGGGCTGCGAGGCCTCCCCTACTCGATTCGATCTTCCGGCTGGTGACGGAAAGGCTCGTAAAATCCGAGCTTCACACAGTTGTTCGTCAAAAGGAGCCGTGGCAGAGAGAGGCGACGGTCCTCTTTGGAAAACAGGAAACCC
>JBAQEN010000500.1:0-1575 GCA_049286765.1 Methylococcaceae bacterium | reverse complement strand
GTTATTAACGATGCAGCCATTGCTTTGTTCTTGTCGATACAAATAGCTACGGACTCCAATTTCGGATTCGGTCTGCATATCTCATAACCGTGTGCTGTAATGCCAATTATTTCTCGAGCTGTCACAGTTATCCGCTTCATATTTTCGTCCCAAAGATTGTTCAAACTAATAGGCGAAGCAAAATGGAATTCACTAACGGCATTGATACTGCCAAGTAACCAAGCGTCATTGGCAAGCAGAGACCAATTTTTGCTATTCAGAATGCTTCCAATTTGGTCAATTGAGTCTTCGGCTAGTATACCGAGGTTTTCTTTCATGATTTCATCAATACTGGGAAATGACTCATTAGACGGAATCCAGGTATATTCTTCTTCACCATTATCTTTTCGGGTACTGACCTTTAATGCAAGACGGCCAACAATTGTCACCCCAAAAGCAATAGTGTGGCCATCAGCGTCCAATAAAGTCGTGCCATTCTTAGCATGCTGATAGATTTTAAAAGCATTGTCGATATTTTGCGGTTTTAACGAGGCATCAGAATAATAGTCCGTGCCGCAATTAAGCGCATCTAATTTGAAATCATGAAAAAGCTCATACATATTGGTTCATTGGTCAGGCAAAGTGGATTACTGTGCAAAGATAAGTTTTATGGAATGTTTTAATTGTTGTCTACAAGCGATACTCTCTGTTTCACTATGAAGGATCTCTATAAGAAACTCAAGATGATTAAGAACAACAAGTCGCTTTGGACTTAAATTCCGACAAGTAGACAAGCTCCGTTCATGGATGCGGTTGCAACAGTTTCGCCACCAAACCTGTCCAGCCGGTCTGGTGTGACGCCCCCAAGCCACTGCCATCATCACCGTGGAAATATTCGTGGAATAACAGGTAATCATTAAAGTATGGATCGTTTTGCAGCTTTTCATCATTACCATATGCGGGTCTGCGCCCATTGTCGTCTTTGCGGAAAATCCGGGTCAGTCGCTGAGACAATTCATCGGCTACTTCATTGATTGATAGAAAGATACCTGATCCTGTCGGGCATTCTATTTTAAAGTCCTCGCCGTAGAAACTGGCAAAACGCCTGAGCGAAGTGATCAACAGATAATTAACCGGAAACCAGACGGGACCCCGCCAGTTGGAATTACCGCCAAACATGCCGGATTCGGCTTCGCCAGGCTGGTAGTGCACGCTCATTGGCGAGCTGGCACAGCTAACCACATAAGGTTGACCATGATGTGCGCGCGACAGGGAGCGCACGCCGTATCTGGATAGAAACTCAGTCTCGTCCAGCATCCGATGCAACAGCTTTTTCATACGGTGACCGCGAAGCAGGGATAGCAAGCGGCGGTCGCCGTGCCCCGGTTCGTTCCAGTCGGCGACTAACGAAGCCAGATCGGGGCGGTAATCAAGGAACCACTTCATGCGGCGCTTGAAATCCGGCAACTTATCCAGCAATTCGGGTTCGATGATCTCTACCGCATAAAAGGGAATCAGCCCAATCATGGAACGTATTTTGAGCGGAATCATTTTGCCATCGGGGGAACGCAGCACGTCATAGAAAAACTGGTCTTC
>JBAQEN010000499.1:0-3449 GCA_049286765.1 Methylococcaceae bacterium | reverse complement strand
CAAGCTGGAGTGTCTGAAGATAAAACACAAAGCCAATCATTTTGCACTAAGGACTAAGCTGTTCATCAAGGCAAACCAGATGGCTTATGAAGAATTGCGGAAATTACGGGCTGCGTAACATCAGTTATCATTACTAGTACAGCACTGTACTTTACAAGTCTACGAATTTCATATAAATTATTGAATAATCCCTTCATGCAGAAAGCTGAATTCGGCAAGTTCGCCGATGAATATTATGTTCTATATCAGAAAAACATCCTGATCTTCAGCGAATCTCCTGAGTTTTTTGCCGAATACAAGATCAGAGATATTTTCGAATTGCTTATGAACCAAACGCAGAATCCTCGGCGAATACTAGATTTTGGCGCGGGCATTGGTACCTCAGCATCCCATTTTCGGAGATTTCTTCCAGATGCCTCTTTGACCTGCCTGGATGTTTCAGAAAAAAGTCTGGATGTAGGCCGATCCCGTTCTCCAAGCCTTGCCGATTTCCAATCCTTCGGGGGTGGGATGCGTATTCCAAGCCATGACAGTGCTTTTGACCAGGTTTCCGCTGCTTGCGTCTTCCATCATATTCCAGATTTCGCCCACTTTGGACTATTGCGAGAGTGGCTCCGGGTCTTAAGGCTTGGCGGAACGGCAGTTATTTTCGACCATAATCCATTGGATCTCCTTACCGTTCATGCAGTGAACACCTGCCCTTTCGATGAAAATGCCGAATTGATGCGGGGTTCGTCGCTCAGGAAAGGAGTGAAAAAAAGCAGGATTTAAGAGTGTTGGCTTGCACTACAGGCTATTCTGCCAGGGTATTCCGGGGGCTACGACTTTTAGAACGGCGGTTGCATAGGCGCCCCTTGGGAGCTCAATATTTCATTTACACAACCAAACAATAGGCGAGTTGATATGACCCTTATAAGATACTTACTCGTCGGCGTTGTAAATACATTGGTCGGACTGGGTACCATTTATTTCGCTATGTATTTTCTGCAATTAGAAATTGTGCAGGCAAACGTACTTGGCTATTCAGTTGGCATTTTGGTAAGTTTCGCTTTGAACAAGACCTGGACTTTCAGCAGCCGCGACCGCGTCGTCTCTAGTTTCCTCCGTTATTTACTGGTACTCGCCGTAGCCTACGTGGCAAACCTCGCTACCGTTCTATATACGAATTCCTTTTTCGGATTAAATCCATATATAGCCCAAGCGCTGGGTATTATTCCCTACACAGCTATCGGCTTTCTGGGCAGCCGTTACTTCGTTTTTTATACGCAGAAAGGCAAAGAAGCGATATCGAATCATGCGTGCGCGGTATCTGCACTTAAGAAGAAATGTCTGATTGCGCGGATGATTGATGTAAGTATTGTTGTGCCTTGCTATAACGAAGAAGCGGTGCTGTTGGAAACTACCCGCCAATTAGCAGATGTGTTGCAGCACCTGATCACCGAAGGCAAAATTACGCCCAATAGCCGTGTATACTATGTCGACGATGGAAGCCGAGACCGGACTTGGGACCTGATAGAGTCACTGGCTGAAACCAACGATTTTGTCCACGGAATTAAGCTGTCTCGCAACCGCGGTCACCAAAATGCTCTATTGGCTGGTCTATTAACGGCGGAAGGTGAGGTGATTATTAGCGTAGACGCCGATCTGCAAGACGATTTGTCCGCCATTCAGAAGATGATCGAACTCTATGCAGCAGGCTACGATATTGTGTACGGCGTTCGAGATTCCCGCAAGACCGATACGTTTTTTAAAAGCTTCACCGCCAAAGCCTATTACCGTCTGTTAAGCGCCATGGGCGTGGAAATTGTCTACAATCATGCTGACTACCGGTTGATGAGTCGGCAAGTCATTGAGGCTTTAAGAGAATTTGGCGAAGTTAATTTATTCCTTCGCGGAATTATTCCTCAATTAGGGTTTTCATACGCTCTTGTATATTATGATCGTGCCGAGCGTTATGCGGGTGAATCAAACTACCCGCTGATTAAAATGCTCTCATTAGCATGGCAAGGCATCACGTCATTCTCAAACTTGCCCTTGCGCTTTATTACAGGTTTAGGGCTGATAGTATCGCTGATCAGTTTCTTAGTCACAGTTTGGGCAATCGCAGTGCGTCTGTTTACCCAAGATGCGATACCTGGTTGGGCCTCCACTGTTTTACCTATCTATTTTCTCGGAGGTATACAGTTACTGTGCCTTGGAATTATGGGTGAATATCTAGCGAAAATTTACTCCGAAACCAAACGCAGACCCCGTTATATTATCGAGAAAATGATTTAATTATATTATAAATTAGACTATTTTATAGGGCATAGGACGGTAATTTTAATCGTACAGCCTGTGGCATTCATCCTTCACAAATTTTGGACATATATGATAAATACCCCCACTAAAATTTCTATCCTGCCGTGAGATCAACAGCAGCCATAGGCTTAGTAATACTGATTGTTATTACATTGGGAATCTTAAACTTCTATTTCGGTGAGCACGTTAAGCAATGAATAATCTGAATCATTTATCGGATAGCCAATCGATGACTTTAAGCGAAGGCACGCCATCGCTGAGAGACATTTTTTCGTTCGGCCCGAATCATTTTATCAAAGTATCCGATTTTTAACCGGCGGGTGATTGTAGAGGTGTCAAGATGAGTGCGATACTTAATGGTAAATTTACAGTTGTCTGGCTCGGGTTGGCCACCTTCGTATGGTCAATGCTTTTCGTTTGGCAAGGGCTGGATTTTACTGACATGGGTTTTTGGATAACCAGCTATCAACAACTATACATCGATCCAGGCGCAATGGGATTTCTATCCGTATGCTGGCTGAGTGCTTTCATCGGACACTGGGTCGGGGTGGCATTGGGGGGGAGTGTACTGGCTTACAAGCTGGGGGATGGAGCGGTTGTCACTTCGTCAGCGATGATCGCCTATCAGTTACTGGCTTCCCAGCTAGGGCGCAGTCGCATGTTGGCTGCGATGGTGTTGCTGACAGTGTTTTTTACGAGGGGTTATTATGGTAACTGGATCAGCTACTACGACCTGACGACTTTGTTTTATCTGGCTGGCGCCACACTGCTTTTTTCCGGTCTTGCCGGTAATCGGAAGTGGCTGGTCGTGTTGGCCGGCGTTGTGTTGGGAGCTAATACCTTTGTCCGCTTACCCAACTTGCTAGGTATTACCTTGGTGTCTGCAGTATGGCTGCATGCTTGGGTAAATCGGGGGGCATTGCGGGATTTATTAACAGCGTCGTTCGGGTTCCTGGGCGGATTTACGCTTGGTGTGGCATTAGTCTGGGGCTTGATTGTCCTGCATGGGCAGGAGGCCGTTTATTTCCAGGGTATCCATGCAATCTTCACAGTGGCGGAGGACGCCAATTCCCATCATGCAGGATCAGAATTGCTCAGGCTCCTTATCAACGAACTCGCCAAGGCATTCATTGTAGCATTGTCTATCG
>JBAQEN010000498.1:0-3480 GCA_049286765.1 Methylococcaceae bacterium | reverse complement strand
CTGCGGAAGTGTTAAAAAATAAAATCATACAGGATGTTAATAGATTATCCTATAAAACTGTCATGTTCTTAATGCATAAAAAGGCTACAATGTGAGCCGTTAAGAATCAAACTGCCTAAACAGCATTTTAACCGGAGATTAATGTTGGAAACACATGATTTGAGGAATGCAGGCCTAAAGGTGACTTTGCCTCGGGTCAAGATTCTGGAGATTTTAGAAAAACAGGTTAACGAGCATCATTTAACGGCTGAAAAGGTTTATAAAATTCTGTTGAGTGAAGATGAAGAAATCGGACTTGCCACGGTTTATCGGGTGTTAACCCAGTTCGAAGCCGCAGGACTCGTGACCCGGCATCACTTTGAGGGCGGTAATTCAGTTTTTGAACTGGCCAAGGGTGATCACCATGACCATATACTTTGCATGAAGTGTGGCAAAGTGGACGAATTTACCGATGAATTTATCGAAGCACGGCAAAAGGAAATTGCCCAGAAACTGGGTTATGAATTAACCGATCACGGCCTTTATTTATATGGATTTTGCCCTAAATGCAGGAAATCCTGATTCTTCTCTAAACTATAGACTTCATGTTTAAACCTCTTATTTTTTATATCGGCTTACGCTATACGCGAGCCAAACGTCGTACCCAGTTTATTTCTTTCATCACCTTAACCTCTGTTCTCGGAATTGCCCTGGGCGTTACTGCACTGATTACTGTCTTGTCTGTGATGAATGGCTTTGAAGCCGAATTACGCGAGCGGATTCTCGGTATGACTTCACACGCCACGGTTACCGGTAAATACGGCCAGTTAGATAACTGGCGTGAACTTGATCAAAAATTAAAAGATTTTCCACATGTAGAGGGCGCGGCGCCATTTATCAGTGGACAGGTTATGATTAATGCCGACCGTCGCGTCAGCGGAACAATGCTCAACGGAATTATGCCGGACTATGAATCCAGAGTTTCAGAAGTTGCCGGTAAAATGAAAACAGGCAAACTGTCTGATCTGGTTGCGGGTCAATATGGCATTGTTTTGGGCGCTGAACTGGCCAACTATTTGGGCGTTATGACGGGCGATAAAATCACTGTCATCAGCCCGCAAATTAATTCCACGCCGGCTGGTATTGTGCCCAGAATGCGGCGTTTTACCGTGGTCGGTGTATTTCAGGTAGGTATGTATGAGTATGACCGTAATATGGCGCTTATTAATATTGAAGATGCGGCAAAATTATTTCGTTTAGAGAATGCTGTATCAGGCTTGCGCATAAAACTGGATGATTTGTTTAATGCGCCGCAAATAACACGGTCACTTGCAGACGCTCTTTATGACAATTACCAGGTAAGTGACTGGACTTTGGCGCATAGCAATTTCTTTCGGGCTATTCAGACGGAAAAACGGGTGATGTTTATTATCCTGTTGTTGATAGTCGCGGTAGCGGCTTTTAATATTGTTTCTACGCTGGTGATGGTGGTCACGGATAAGCGTGGTGATATAGCCATTTTAAAGACCCAGGGACTTACGTCAGGTTCGGTGATGGGTATTTTTATCGTGTTAGGGACAATAATCGGGGCAGTGGGCACATTGCTGGGAACCCTGGGCGGAATATCGCTGGCGTTAAATGTTGAAACCATAGTGCCTGCGATTGAAGAATTATTTCAGGTGCAGTTTATGGCAGCCGATGTGTATTACATCAGTAAATTGCCTTCTAAACTGGTCTGGACGGATGTTTATGCTATAGCAAGCATGGCCTTCTTTCTGTCATTAGTAGCTACGATTTATCCTGCCTGGCAGGCGTCCAAAATTAATCCTGCGGAAGTCCTCAGATATGAATAAAACCAGCATTTTGCAGTGCCGGCAATTGACCAAACGCTATAACCAGGGCGGACTGGATGTGGAGGTTTTGAAAGGGGTTAATTTATCAATTGGCGCCGGTGAGCGTGTTGCTATTATGGGCGCATCAGGTTCAGGTAAAAGTACTTTACTGCATCTCTTGGGCGGATTGGAAAAAGCCAGCGGCGGTGAGATAGTGCTGGACGGGGTCAATCTTAATAAGGTCAATGCTACAAGACTGGCTAAATTAAGGAATAAGTCCCTGGGGTTTATCTATCAGTCGCATCATCTATTGGGTGAATTTACCGTTTTGGAAAATGTGGCGATGCCCTTGTTAATTGGCGGCCAGTCAGTAAAGCAGGCAAGTGTTCGCGCCACTGAATTATTGCAGCGGGTAGGGCTGGGGCATCGGATTGAACACAAACCGGGTGAGATATCCGGCGGCGAAAGACAACGCGCTGCCGTGGCGAGGGCATTAATAAACAAGCCGAGTGTGATTTTGGCTGATGAGCCCACAGGAAATCTCGACAGTAAAACCGCCGATCAGGTGTATCAGTTAATGCTGGAATTGAACCAGGAACTGAATGTCAGTTTTCTGGTGGTGACTCACGATCATGATTTGGCAGCAAAAATGGGTAAGGTTTTCCACATGGAAGATGGGCTGATTACAGGATAAAGGGCTGGGCTTTAAATCAGCGCAGATGATTTTTAGTGCTGCCATGTTGTTTTTTGCTTACTGACAATGTTATAGAAGCGTTTATTTACTCAGGTGACCGTGTTACCAAATCGCCTTGAATGGATTCTTCTTAGAAGACCGGTTCTTGCGTGTTTGTTTTCTTGTCGCCCATTTTTTAGCGGCATGGTAACGCCAGAAATAGTCAATCCCAAAATAGCCAACTGTAGAGCAAACTATACCTAAAATCAAACAACCTGTCAGAAATGGAAACAAAATTTCTCCTGATAATATAGCATCCAGTGAAAAGGAGGCAGCCGGGAGATTCAGAACCGTAAGTCCTACCAGGTAAGCAAAATAAAACAGCGGCGGCATCGTAACAGGATTGGTTATCCAAACCAGGCCTACGGAAATAGGTAAATTTCCCCTGAAATAAAATGCCCCTATCGCCGCAATCGCCATTTGCCCCGGGGTCGGGATCCAGGCACAAAAAAGCCCCACTGCAAAAGCTTTGGCGACGGAATGCCGATTCAAATGCCAGAGATTTGGATCATGGAGTTTATCGCCAAGAAACTGAAGATTTTTATGCTGTTTAATCACGTCATGGTCAGGTATAAACTTATGTAAGAGTTTTTGTATTAATTGTTTGGCCATCGTTTTTTAAAGTTAAAGTTATTTATAAACCAAGTTTATCAGGTTTTTGTCAGCCTCAAAAATACCAAGGAGCTAAATGATTATTTCCGCTCTGTCGTTTTTAGCCGGACTTTTACTGGTTCAGCAATTTTCGGCATTGCCGGATAGTCAGTGGTTGATAGCCGGTGGCATAGTGGCAGGCATTATGGCATGGTTGCGCTATTGGCGAGGGCTATTTTTTGTAATGGGTGTGCTGTGGGCAATCGTGTTTGCAATGCTTGCATTAGCTGACCGGCTGCCTGAGTCGCTTGAAGGCATTGATATTCCTGTCAGAGGCATTATTTC
>JBAQEN010000497.1:0-5278 GCA_049286765.1 Methylococcaceae bacterium | reverse complement strand
ATCCAATAGTCTGCATAGGTCACATAACGATCGAAAATGTTTTGTCCATATTCAGAATAGGATTGCAAGTATGCCGTTTGGATTTCCTTACCTATAATATCGATATATCTCTGAGTTAGATAACCTTTCAGATAGGATAAATATTTTTCCTCAATTTCTGCAGGGAATTGCTCACGTTCAATCTGCTGCTCCAAAACATATAACAGATGTACAGGATTTGCCGCAACTTCGGTGTTATCAAAGTTAAAGACCCTGGACAGAATCTTGAAGGCAAATCGGGTCGATAACCCCGTCATACCTTCATCGACTCCGGCGAAGTCACGGTATTCCTGGAACGATTTGGCATGAGGATCGGTATCTTTCAGATTTTCACCATTGTAAATCCTCATCTTGGAAAAGATGTTGGAATTTTCCGGATCTTTTAAACGTGATAACACCGCAAACTGCGCCATCATTTTCAAGGTGCCGGGGGCGCAAGGCGCAGCATACAGGGAGCTGTTTTCCAGAAGTTTTTTGTAAATCTTGATCTCTTCGGAAACCCTCAGACAATAAGGCACTTTAACGATATAAATTCGGTCGAGAAAGGCTTCATTATTTTTATTGTTTTTGAACGCTTGCCATTCCGATTCGTTCGAATGCGCGAGTATAATGCCTTGAAAAGGAATCGCAGGGAAACCTTCCGTACCTTTGTAATTACCTTCCTGTGTGGCGGTCAGTAAGGGATGCAGTACTTTTATCGGCGCTTTGAACATCTCCACAAATTCGAGTAAACCCTGGTTTGCCCGGCAAAGGCCGCCGGAGTAGCTATATGCATCCGGGTCGTCCTGGGAGTATTTTTCCAGTTTACGAATATCCACCTTGCCTACCAGTGAGGAAATATCCTGGTTATTTTCATCACCCGGTTCCGTCTTGGTTACAGCAATCTGTTTCAAAATTGACGGCCGTATCTTGACAACTTTAAATTGCCGGATATCGCCATTAAACTCATGCAGGCGTTTTGTTGCCCAAGGCGACATGATAGTGTTCAGGTAACGGCTAGGTATCCCATAATCATGTTCAAGTATATCGCCATCTTCGTTGACGTTAAAAAGTCCTAATGGAGATTCAAATACAGGAGAGCCTTTTAACGCGTAGAAAGGCGTTTTTTCCATCAATGACTTGAGTTTTTCTGCGAGTGATGATTTACCTCCGCCGACTGGACCTAGTAGGTAAAGAATCTGCTTTCTTTCTTCCAGGCCTTGGGCGGCATGTTTGAAAAAAGAAACGATTTGTTCGATCACTTCTTCCATCCCATAAAATTCACGAAAAGCAGGATAGATTTTAATGACTTTGTTCAGGAACAGTCTGCTAAGTCTGGGATCATTATGCGTATCCAGAAATTCCGGATCGCCTATCGCATTAAGCATACGCTCGGCTGGACTTGAATAGGCAAGAGGATCTCTCTTGCATAGATCCAGATATTCCTGAATCGTAAGTTCTTCTTCCTTTTGTTCGTCAAATTTCGTTCTATAGTGCTCAAATATACTCATTACAACTCCCATATTGGTTCGTTACATTTCTTATATATCATAGACTGTACATTAATTCATTAAATCCATTTGCTTAAATAATTAAACTATTAATCAAGTTGCAAATGTTACTACTTTCAGCGTTTCTGTCGTATTAATTATCCGCCAGCGAATAAGGTTGTTCTGAGCGCTCCTCAAAAAAACCGATGTGAATCGAGATTCTGAATACCCAAAGAATGTCGGTCCCAATAAATGTCAATTTGATGGGCATCAGTCGTTATCCACTGTATTCATTGAGTTACCGGAAATTTAAGGAAATAAGGAACGTTCATATTTGTCGATCACTCTTTGATCAATCGCTGTGCTATCCGGTTCCTACCATTACTTTAGAGTGCTTTTTGAAAAAATAAGCTCACGAGTTCCAGTTGGCAGGAGCTGACGAACAATGCGAATCAATTATGCAAGTTAATGGAAACCAGCAAAATCAATCGATTCAGTCACCGGGCTATATCCCAAATTTATCAATTAAAAAATACATTGTTGGATAAAATCAGCATAAAAACAAGATTAAACAGGGCTAAATATAAGAACTCATTCTAAAATAAGGACCTGGAATGCTAACCTTAAGTCACTCTTGCTCTACTGCATAACCTATATAACAGAAAAAGCTTCCCTGCGTTTATGTAACTTGGCTTCCAGGCTTTGATGGTTGCCGTCGAAGCTGGGTTAAGCGTAGCGCCGGTATCGATTACGGCGCTCGGCCGGCGCTTTGCGGATCAGCTCCGATATCAAACACAAAAGCAATCGTATAGTTCGATTAGCAGGGAATCTCGATATTAAATCAAAGATATGACATTATCCGGCACCTTGGCCCATGGCTGCTTCAGTCTATTTCTGTGGCTTTGATTCTCACTCCGCAGCGGACCGGGTAACAGCCCTATACAGCAGCAATTCATGAGCTATTTGCAAACATTGCTTCCACACAGCGTAACGCCAATCATAGTAGCCGATTCCGGATTTCGTACTCCATTTCTTCTTGAAGTGAAAAGCTTGGGAAGATATTGGCTCGGACATAATGATGACGAGTGGTATGGGTAATTTCTATGCGCTTCATAACGAATTTAAGTCAATCGCAGATGATGTATAAAATTGTCCGTAATGTTAACCAGAAAGCTGGTCCATAAGCTTACTTCTACATGTCTTGCATAACGGGTAAAGGTTTATTTGCCTAGCTTGCCTGCAAAAAAAAGTATAATATTTTCGATAGCGGGCTGTTTCTTAATGCTACTTTGCCGGATTAATGCGCTAACGGTCATATCTGCCGGGAAGCGGATATCCAATGTCATCGGTGGTAAGCTCATGGCCTATCATTGGAGGCTGGAGCCGGTACAATTTTGTCTGGAATCCATGAAGGAAAGATGATCTTGGATAGATTGATCATATAACTTATTACAGAAATGATAATTCCCTACTATAAGCCATGGACCGAACAGAATTCGAACATATCGTTAATGTACAAGATAATTTGATTAAAGATTTAGACGTGGATGTCTGGGTCGGCATGGAACCCACGTTTACCCGGCGCTTTGCCGAAACACCGGAGTGGTTATCGGAAGCCTTAGGTCCCGAAAAATTACAATATGCGTATGCGCTTTTAAACGAAGTATATAAACGCCAACCTGGGGGTGTTGTATTACACACATTGGGCAGACAATACGCTGGCGAGGATTTGCCGCGCTGGAATATCGGGTATTACCAGGCAAGAAACAATCAGTTTATCTGGGAGGGGCCACCGGATTCTTGTTTGGTTACACAATCAGAAAAGATTGAGTCTGACTTATCCGTTGACATAATCAACTTTTGGCAGGCGCTGAATAACGCGCTAAGCCAATCTTCCTGGCAGTCAACCGCTTTTGTGGTGGAAGAAGTCCTAAAATACCGGCTTTTGTTCCGTTGCGATGGCAGTGAAGCAGTTGCCGATATTAGTAACAAGCCGCAACTAAGCCGTGCTTCGGTGCATGAACAAGAGATACCGCTCGAAGGATTAATTGATGAGCTATCCGCAAACGGTGATTTGTTGTTATGTTTGGGTTTGTGCACTATGGACAGCGCCCATTACACCGGGACGAGCGCGGTAATTGAGCTGCCAGCTATACCGGACGTCAACATCTTTGTACAATTGTTGCAATGCATTGCTCAAGCCGCTAAACAAGCCTCATTAAAGACTATAGTGATACAAGGTTTTCCACCGCCGGTGGATGCCAGCGTGGCGTGGACCACCATTACCCCGGATCCTGCTGTGATCGAGATCAATCAAGCGCCAGCCGACAATGCGTCGAATTTTTATCAATATTGTCAATTGTTCTTCAGCGCTGCACATGCGGTTGGCTTGTGTCCATATCGCTTACACTACAATGGCGTGGTTTCTGACTCCGGTGGTGGCGGGCAGTTTACCCTGGGCGGACGGGAACCGTTAACTAGCCCGTTTTTCCGTTATCCGCAATTGCTGCCGAGATTGATCCGTTATCTCAATGCCCATCCCGCTCTTTCGTATTGGTTTGCGCCGCCTTCGATTGGCAGCTCAAGTCAGTCGCCGCGCGCGGATGAGGGTGTGGGAGAGTCGTTTTGCGAATTGTCGGTGGCCTTAGAGCAATTTGAGAAATATGAAAATGCGTCGCCGGAATTTATCTGGCGCAGTTTGAGTCCGTTTTTGGTGGATCCTTCTGGTAATCCGCACCGCAGCGAGTTGAATATTGAAAAACTGTGGAATCCCTATTTACCGGGGCGCGGTTGTTTAGGCCTGGTGGAATTCCGTGCGTTTCGCATGTCTCGCAGCCCGCAATGCGCAACTGCTATCGCTGTATTATTACGAAGTATTGTGGCTATGTTAAGTCAAGAGGATAAAGCAACCCAATTGGTTACCCAAGGGCCAAAATTACATGATAAGTACGCGTTGCCTTTTTATCTGCAAATGGATTTCCAAGCTGTTTTTGAAGACCTGCAGGAAGCTGGATTGCCTATGCATGAATCGATCAAATCAATTCTGCTGAACGAACCTGTGCGTTTTATCGGCAAAGCTGTATTTCATAATTGTTATATAGAGCTGCAACAAGCCCTGGAATTTTGGCCCTTAGTTGGCGATGTGGCTTCTCAGGAACGCGGCGGGTCACGTCTGGTTGATGCCAGCACGACGCGTTTGCAAGTCAAATTGGGTGTGGAATCGGATCATTCCACGCAGCTTGAAGGTTGGGAATTGTGGATGGATGGATATCTGATACCGTTACGGCTGGAACAAAACCAGCAAGAGACGGTAAAAATAACCGGCCTGCGTTACCGGAATTTTCAACCGGCGATTGGTTTGCATCCGGGTATTGCATCACGTAATTCCATTACCTTAGTGCTTGTCTATCGCGGTTTTGATGAAGCTCTTGAAATCACCTATAGTGAGTGGCATCCTCAAGGTTTGCCCTATCCCGGATTGCCCAAAGATATGATGGATGCTGAGCAACGCCGTGGCGAGCGGTTTACCACCAGGATTATTTCTTTCAGAGGCTATGACCCGCTAAAATCCCCACCCGATTCCTCGGTCACAGACTATTGTTTGGACCTGCGCCGGTTGCCTGTTTAATTAAGATTGAAACTATATCCTCGAAAGCTAAAAGGTGGATTCGTCCTTTGACAATCAGCCACAAGCCAAGTCTTTAAACTGATCCTTGTGCTGGATTAGATTCGCTGTTTTTCTAACGATTTTATCTAATGTTGGATGCATG
>JBAQEN010000496.1:0-2169 GCA_049286765.1 Methylococcaceae bacterium | reverse complement strand
AATATCAAACCGGGCATTTATCCGATAATTTTTGAGGGTGTTGTCACTTACCAGAATAATGCCAGGCAGGTATCTGTTCAATTCTTTGACAACTTCTTTCATCGTGGCGTCCTGAAAAGTCAATCGGCCTTTTAACCAGGCAGTTTCCTGTTGGATGAACGTTTTACGAATCGCAGACAGCCCGGCCTTGGTATTTATTACTTGTTCATCAGGATGTAAAAAGACACTTTGCTCCTGCTGCAAACTATTTACCTTTACCAGCCCTTTAACGACGGTGATCTTGTCACCGGCGTTTTCGTTTTTCACTAAAAAACGCGTACCTAGCACCGTGGTTTCGGTTTTCCCGCTATTGACTACAAACGGTCTTTGCCGGTTGGCCTGGACAGAAAAATAGGCCTCACCCTTCAATAAACGAATGCGCCGTTCATTGTCATTAAAAGCTACCGCTATTGCGGTATTGGTATTTAACTGGACAGTAGAGCCGTCGCTGAGTTGAACGGTTTGATTGACGCCTGTTCCAGTATAGTAATCTGCCTTTAGGCGGGTAACAGGATCAAAGAAAACCATCAATACAGCGAAACTGGCGGCCATTGCCAGAGATGTTACCCAGCGCTTTTGATAACTGCGTGCCGGTTTGCGTTCGGCTTGTTCCGGGGAATAAGACAGCGAAGCCTGGCCTAGCGCCAAATTAAAAGCAGGGGCATTCCAAAGTTGGGTGATTTCTTCATAAACGCGTTGGTGAGCAGGGCTTCGGGTTTTCCATATTTTGAATTGGGTTTGTTCGTGACTGGATACGGTGTTTGATTGCATTCTTGTATACCAGGCGATGGCTTGCTCAGCAATAAGGTCATCCTGTGCATTATCAGGGGGGGAAAAAATAGTGGCTTGGGCTTTTGTCATCGTAGGTATTTTATGCTTTGCGCTTCTAAAAGACGACTAAATTTTTAAACCGATCAGTCTCTTAACGCCAACAGTTTTTGACGGCAGTAACTCATGCCCTTGGCGATATGTTTTTCTACTCCGCTTTCTGATATGCCCAGTTCGGCGGCAATTTCCCTGTAGCTCATATTGTGGATTTTATACAGAATGAACACATCCCGACAGCGGGACGGCAATTCTTCGACAATCCGGCAAAACATTTCCAGATCCTGATGTTGACTATATTCATGTTCGGCAGACGGAGTCTCCAGTTTAAAGGAGGTGATTTGATGTTGCGCATGAATTTCAACTATTTTTTTATGTTTCAGGTGATTAAAAGCAAGATTAGTAGCGACGCGAAATAGAAGCCCGCGCGGATGCCGGATGGGTTGAGATTTGGCGGTTTGAGACAGGATCAAATAACTTTCCTGAACGATTTCAGCGGCAATTTCGCTGCATTTTACAATTTTTGTTAAATATCCCGCTAACTCGCGGTTATGTGAATTAAACAAGGCTGTAATATCCAGAGTGTAAGACATAAATTATTGGCTAATAAGTGAGGCTGCCTTGAGTTAGAGCAATATTTATACCCATATAAATAACTTACTAATAATAAAAACCATTTTATTGATTTCTGGCTCCCTGGATAATTAAACTGTGTTAATTAACGCGATGACCAGGTCATTTCACCCGGTTTTTATGCTGCCTTTCTGCGCCACCCTCTACAACACATCGACAGCAATTCTTTAACGATGGTTTCAACTGTTTCGTAGAACAAGCAAACGATTGTTGGCGGGCATCTGATAACTCAAAGCCCATGGCTGCCGTTAAAAACCATATGTCTTCAAGGTCTTGCTTGATTATCTCCTAATCCACTTTTTATCGATATTGCGGTGGACAGACAAAAGCATTGCCCATCCTGGTTGCAAATTTGCCCTCGGTACGGCCACAATATAAAGTTTGCGGTTATTCTCTGTTCAAGACCACAGCTGCAAGCCTGACTTTCTTCTTAACGGGATCAGTCCAGGCAATGAAGACTTCTTCACCGATTTTTTCCATGCCTAGATACTTGCTTGGCCATCGGGCAAAACTGCCGCGATACACTTTTGTCCGGTTACGCACCTCGCCGCCAGTTGTCACTCTCGCTACCATTAATTCCTCTTCCGGACCGGCATTGCCACGCCAGCTTACCAATGCCGAGCCATCATCGAGCAGCAAGGCATTGGCATAACCGGTCGCATGGTCATCTAC
>JBAQEN010000495.1:0-1718 GCA_049286765.1 Methylococcaceae bacterium | reverse complement strand
GGTGAAGCTCATCTAGCTTTTGTTGAAGCTTTGTCTGGTCTGTGAGTGATCGCTGTATTTCCTCCCTTTCTTTTCTAGTCTGCTCTTGAGCCACTTTTCGGTCTTTTTCGCTCTTAATCTCTTCGCCTTGTTTTTTTAAGTAGCACTTTAGTTCTTGCACTGCTTTGTGTGCTTCTTGAATCTTTTGTGCAGAATCCTCCCAATTCCGAAGGTCTGGAAATGTTGTTTGCTCGGAAAGATCCCTTGCCATTTGAAATATAACAGCATTACCTTTGTCTGTGGCCTGTAATTTCTGGAAGAGTCTATCCAATAAATCTCTTTTAGATTCGCCTTCAGCCCATGAAGAAATGAATCTATCTGCTACATGTGATGCACGTAAAAACTTGCTTAGTGCATTTTTACGCCAATACGATTTGAGAGTAGCTTCATATGTAAGCTCAATTAGTCGTGGTGTTATTTTAGCAGCCAAATTTTTCTCTCATTTAATGTATAACTAGTCTAGTAGAGTGGTCACTTGTCTTTTAGTGCCCATCATCAAGCGGCATAACTATATCGCTGATTACGCTTAACCAACAACCCTACCTATCAACTCCCCCAAATTAACCGTCTTGTCCGCTTTAAACTCAGCATCCCACTTTGCCTTATCCTTTCCGAATAAAACAATAATGGTGGAGCCCATATTAAACCGTCCCATTTCTTCGCCGATTTTCAGCGTGGGCGCGTTGTCCTGATACTGCCAGCTTTTTACCGAACTAACGCTTGGCGGCGTGACTACGCCGTGCCAGACGGTTTCTACGCTGGACACGAAGATTGCGCCGACCAGTATCAAGGCCATAGGGCCTGCTTCGGTGTCAAACATGCAGCAGACGCGTTCGTTTCTGGCGAATAATCCCGGAACGGAATTGGTGGTTCTGGTGTTTACGCTGAACAAGCGGCCGGGAACGTGCACCATTTCCCTTAAGGTGCCGGTCAACGGCATGTGCAGACGGTGATAGTCTTTGGGCGACAGGTAGATGGTGGAAAATACGCCGTTGTTGAAAGGTTCGGCGCGGGCTGCATCACCGCCCAGCAAGTCAATCGCGGTAAAGCTTTTGCCTTTGGCCTGAAAGATTTTGCCGTCGGTAATATTGCCTGCCTGGCTGACCGCACCATCGGCTGGGCAGACAATGGCGTTTCTTTCCGTACTGAGCGGTCTAACGCCGGGTTTTAGTTCACGGGTAAAGAAGTCGTTAAAGCTTTTGTAGGCGTTGATGTCCTGCTCCAGCGCCTCATCCATGTTGACTCCGTAATGCTTGATGATCTGTTTGATAAACAGGTTTTTCCAGGCCGTGTTTTCGCAATGGGTCAATTTGCTCATCATGCTGGACAGGGCATGATGAGGCAAAATGTATTGGGGCAGGGTAGTGATGGCTTCTTTAATGTTCATGGATTATGGCTGTCGGGTGTTTTGCCGCTTAAGAAGTACGCAAATGCGATGACTTCAGTGACGGCAACATAGAGTTCATTGGGGATTTCATCGCTTAACGGAATTTGAGTCAGAATTTTTGCCGGTTCTTGCTCGGTTGCAGTTATATTCCATGTTGTTCGGCGATTTGTAAAATCAGTTCTGCCATAAGACCTGTCCCCTTGGCGGGTGACCTTTGGCGCATTTTGCCGTCGTATTTTAATGCAACGGCAAGATCGGTGGTTTAGTAGGTCTTAGGTATTAACCCTTATGG
>JBAQEN010000494.1:0-6047 GCA_049286765.1 Methylococcaceae bacterium | reverse complement strand
CAGTCGATTATCAAGACCGTCGAGCCGCACGATTCCGTGCAGCGTTATTCAGACCTGGGTGTTGAGGTCATTGAAGGCGAGGCTAAAATTCTTTCGCCCTGGGAAGTTCAGGTAACCACAGCCAGTGAAACCCGGATCATTACTACCCGTTCCATCGTTATCGCCGCTGGTGCGCGTCCGTTTGTGCCGCCGATTCCCGGCGTGGAAGAAGTCGGCTATTTGACTTCCGATAACATTTGGGCTTTGCGTGAACTGCCCAAGCGTCTGATTGTACTGGGCGGCGGGCCAATCGGTTGCGAACTGGCGCAAAGCTTTGCCCGTTTTGGTAGTAAAGTGACTCAGGTGGAAATGCTGCCGCGTTTACTGATCCGGGAAGACCTCGATGTTTCGGAAACCACCATGGCGAAGTTCCGTCAGGAAGGCATTAATGTGCTGGTTGGGCATACCGCCAAGAAGTTCATCATCGAAAACGGTGAAAAAATTCTGATTGCCGAGCATCAAGGTCAAGAAATGCGTATTCCCTTCGACGAAGTGCTATTAGCAATTGGTCGTGTTGCCAACACCCAAGACTATGGTCTTGAAGAACTGGGCGTTGAACTATCACCGAAGCGCACTGTTGCCATTAATGATTTTCAGGAAACCAATTACCCGAATATTTTCGCCGTCGGCGACGTATCCGGCCCGTTTCAGTTTACTCATACCGCCGCCCATCAAGCCTGGTATGCGGCGGTGAATGCGCTATTCGGCAGCTTTAAAAAGTTTCGCACCGATTACTCAGTGATTCCCTGGGCCACGTTTATCGACCCGGAAGTCGCCAGGGTCGGTCTTAATGAGCAGGATGCCAAAGAACAAGGCATTGCCTATGAAGTCAGCACTTACCATCTTGACGATCTGGATCGCGCCATCGCCGACAGTGAAGCGCATGGCTTTGTTAAAGTCCTGACGCAACCGGGCAAAGACCGCATTTTAGGGGCGACCATCGTTGGCGAACATGCGGGAGACTTACTGGCTGAATTCATATTGGCGATGAAACACAATATTGGCCTGAACAAGCTGCTCGGCACTATTCACATTTATCCAACAATGGCAGAAGCCAACAAATATGTGGCCGGAGTCTGGAAACGCAATCATGCGCCGGAAGTCTTGCTGCGCTGTGTGGGACGTTTCCACGATTGGCTGCGCGGTTGATTTAACCAAGAGGTGATTGCTAATGATTTTACTGCTGCTGATTATTGCGGTATGTTTTTTGAGCTTTGCCAATGGCGCTAATGACAATTTCAAGGGCGTTGCGTCCTTGTACGGCAGTGGCGCGGCGAGCTACCGTATGGCGTTATTCTGGGCAACCCTGACCACTTTAGCAGGCTCTCTTAGCGCCTTGTATTTGGCGCAAACGTTAGTGATCAAATTTTCCGGCAAAGGCCTGGTCGCCGATGCTTTGATCCAATCCGTTCCGTTCATTACGGCGGTGGCCGCAGGCGCCGGGTTGACGGTGATATTGGCAACCCGTCTTGGTTTTCCTGTGTCAACTACCCATGCCTTGCTGGGCGCTATGGCCGGCAGCGGCGTGTTGGCAACGTGGGGCGAAATGAATTTGACAGCCTTACAGAATAATTTTGTTCTGCCGTTGCTGTTAAGCCCTTTGGTTGCGATGCTGTTGGCGACTGTTATATATCTGACCTTGAAACAAGTGCGGCAACGCATGAATATTGGCCAGTCCATTTGTTTGTGTCTGGAAAATGAAGCGGCAATGAACGCTGAAATCGGCTTTGCCGCAATGACCCAGAACTTACAATCAGTTATTACGATCGACAACGAAGAAGCCTGTAACAGCCGCTATTCTGGCAAAGTACTTGGCATCAATGCGCAAAGCGCGGTAGATAAACTGCATTTCTTGAGTGCCGGATCCGTTTGCTTTGCCCGGGGTCTCAATGATACTCCTAAAATCGCGGCATTATTGTTGTTGGTTCCATCGCTTACAATGCACTGGATCATTGTTTTGGTCGCCGTCATCATGGCCTTGGGTGGTTTAATCAATGCCCGGCGGGTAGCCGAAACCATGAGTCATAAAATAACTGAGATAAGCCATGGACAGGGTTTGGTGGCTAACATGACCACCGCTTTGCTGGTAATATTCGCCAGCCAGTTCGGTATGCCTGTATCAACTACACATGTATCAGTAGGATCGCTGTTTGGGATTGGGCTGGCCAACGGCAAAGCGCATCATCGAATGATTGGAATTATTGTGCTTTCCTGGCTATTGACCTTGCCTTGTGCGGCTTTATGTGCGGCTACTATTTATTTGTTGGCCGATATGTTTGGCTAAGGTTAGTTTTTCCACCCGGATTCCAAAATGAGAATTGCCGTTTAGCCACGATTGTTCGCGGCTAAAGCTGCCCCGCAATTAAAAAAATTTCAATCCGTATTATTTACGTTTTTTTATGTCTTTTTTGAGCCACCTTCTTATGACCCGCTTTAATCTTGCACTAAGACTGCTTTGGCGTGATTGCCGCTCCGGCGAATTGACGATTTTGCTGTTAGCGTTAATTATTGCTGTTACCAGTTCAACAGCCGTTGCATTGTTTTCAGACCGCCTGCAACGCACGATGGCCACTCAAACTGCTGAATTTCTGGCAGGGGATTTAGTAATCACCAGCCCTGCACAAATCCCTTCCGAATGGCTAGTCAAGGCAAAAAAACTCGATTTGGCGGACGCACGGACTGCTGAATTTTCCAGTGTCTTGATTGAACATGATGAACTGTTACTAGCCGGTATTAAAGCCGTCAGCGCAAATTATCCTTTACGCGGGTTTTTAAGAACGACAACAGCTGATTATTCAAGGGAAACCATTACCCAACATGGCCCGGAGAAGGGAGCCGCCTGGCTTGAAAAGCGCATTTTGTCTGCTCTTAAACTTAATTTGGGCGACCTTTTAACAGTCGGTGAAAAGCAACTGATCATCAGCAATATCATTACTTATGAACCCGACAAAAAAGGGGATTTTTACAGTTTTTCTCCGCGCGTGATGATTAATGAGGCAGATTTACAGTCTACCGGAATAGTGCAACCGGGCAGCCATGTGCATTACTTTTTTCAATTCAGTGGCGAATCTAAAGCGCTAACTGAATTCAAGCAATGGGTTAAACCGCTGTTAAACCCCTCGCAACGCATTATGGATATTCATGAAGATCGCCCTGAGCTAGGCACGGCATTGAATCGCGCGGAACGTTATCTGGGCTTATCCAGCACACTGGTTATTTTAATTTCCGGTGTTGCCATTGCTATGGCAACCCGCCGTTATACCGAACGGCATTTTGATGCCACGGCGTTATTGCGTAGCCTGGGCTGTAAACAGAGCGAAATACTCTGGCTTTACAGTAGTCAGTTTATTGTCTTAGGCGTATTAGCCAGCTCAATAGGATGCATGTTGGGCTGGTTTGCACAGGAAGCTTTGTTTCATTTACTAAGAGGATTACTACCCCAGCACGTCGTTGACCCTGGTTTGTTGGCGGTATCTTTCGGTTTTATCATCGGAATGTCGGTTTTATTAGGTTTCGCCCTGCCACCGATATTGCGGCTTAAACAGGTGTCACCGCTTAGGGTATTGCGCCGCGAACTAGAACCTTTACCCAGTAGCGCGTGGCTAATCTATGGTCTGTCTATCGGTATTATTGGCCTGTTAATATGGAAATATACGGATGATATTAAAATGACGGCAACCATTTTAGGGGTTGGCCTGATGACTTTACTAGCGCTGGGCTTGCTGGTTTATGGCTTGCTTAGTTTAATCCGGAGACTGTTGCCCTTCATGAGCTTGACCTGGCGTTTTGGGCTGCAAGGGCTATTAAGAAATAGTCGCGCCAGTGTCAGTCAAATTCTGGCTTTCAGCATTACTCTGGTTGCCATGGTACTTAGTTTTACTGTACGTACCAATTTAATCGATAACTGGCAAAAGCAATTACCCGATAATGCGCCTAATCATTTCGCATTAAATATTTTCCCGGATCAAGAAACCGCTTTCAAACAAGAACTTAAACAGCAACACATTAACGGCAGTCAGTTTTATCCGGTGGTTAAAGGTCGTCTGGTAGAAATCAATCATATTTCCGTACAACAAATTGTCAGTAAAGATACGCAGGGCGAAAATGCCACCCATAGGGAATTAAGTCTTACCTGGACAAAAGAACTGCCCGAAGAAAATAAAATAGTCGCCGGGAATTGGTGGGCTACCGAACAAGCCGGATTGGTGTCCATTGAACAGAAATTGGCCGATAGCCTGAAAATCAAACTGGGCGATCTTTTGACATTTACCGTTGGCAGCCAGCAAATTAACGCAATGGTTGCCAGTATCCGTGAACTTCGATGGGATACGATGAAGCCTAACTTTTATATGATTTTCTCGCCCGGCACACTGGAGGCCTATCCCAGCACTTTTATCACCAGCTTTTATTTGCCTGAAACACAAAAAAACGTGTTAAACACTCTGGTGAAAAAATACCCCGGCACGACTATTCTGGAAGTCGATTTGATTTTGCAGCAATTTAAAACCATACTGACTCAATTGACAAAAGCCATTAATTATTTGCTTTACCTTGCCTTAATGTCCGGGTTGACCATATTGTTTGCCGCCGTTTATGCCACATTGGATGGCCGGATTTATGAAGGTGCATTAATGCGAACGCTGGGCGCGAATCGTTCATTGTTAAGAAAAACCCATATTATCGAATTTACCGCGCTTGGGCTAATATCCGGTTTGTTGGCTGTAGTTATTTCGGAAACCATTATTTATGCTTTGTATACGCAAGTGATGAATATGGAATATCGCCCCAGCCTCTACTTGTGGCCTGTAATACCTTTTACAGGAGCTTTATTTGTAGGCATTGCAGGATGCTGGGGTGTAAGACATGTGCTTAATAAATCTCCACTACCGGTTTTAAGGGAACTATAATTGAACCTTAACGTTCAGACTGTGTTCATAAATAATTAATAAACTGTGACAATAACTATCAAAGGTAAACACCATGAAAAAATTAATAACCAGCATTGTTTTTATAGCCGGCGCGTTGATCTCAGGTTGCTATAGCTACGGGGGATGGCAGCCCACCGTCGATACTTATAACGATCCGAATGCTTATCGAATGAACCAGGATATGGCAGAGTGTAAACAACTTGCAAGTCACGCTTCCGGAGGAACTGCAAAAGAAACCGCTATAGGCGCGGGAACTGGCGCCTTAATTGGTGCGGCAGGTGGTGCAATTGTCGGTGCATTTACCGGAAATCCAGGTGCTGGCGCAGCGATAGGCGCTGCCGCGGGCGGTTTTGGCGGCGGCGCCAAACAAGGTTTTAGCTCGGAAGAAGCTTACAAAAGATCTTACTCCAGCTGTATGAGAAATCGCGGACACCGTACCATTAATTAGTTCTTAACTATAATAAAGTAACACAAGGATGTGTTGCTAACACTTTACTGCGCACTGGCACGAATATGATGCAAATATTAACGCCCCCCATCGAGTCAACCTGACTGGATTCGTTAAAATCGCCATGATGGTTTGATTTCACCCAAAAATCTCATCTCACTCCAGAGAAAATCATTAGCTTAAAAATCATACCTTTTATTCGTAAGATAAGTGGCTAATTCTAAAATTTCTGAGTGCTAATTCTTTTTGAACTCTGTGCTTCAGCAGGGTTTCTGCCTTTCCAGATTCCGCATTGGCTTGAATCATTGAAACCCAATTAGTAACCCACCTCGACCGCAATCAAAGAAATCGCAGCCCTTTGCGTACATCTAATCCAGAGTGACAGTGTTGCATATTCCGGATCGATATAAGGCTCGTTAATCACATAGGTTTTCATAAAAGGTGCGCCGCCGGTTATGGTTTCCTTTACTAACTCCCGGCTAACATGCTCATTCTTTTTAGGATCCCAGCCGCCGCATAACAAACTGAA
This sequence comes from Methylococcaceae bacterium, assembly GCA_049286765.1. Taxonomy (GTDB): domain Bacteria; phylum Pseudomonadota; class Gammaproteobacteria; order Methylococcales; family Methylomonadaceae; genus JAGXGJ01. Next base: position 103 of record JBAQEN010000494.1, on the reverse strand, counting down.
TGCGATATTGCCCTCGTTTCTTGATCCTGCAATTCTGAAGCGAAGGATTTTAGTAACGGAAGGTGGGATTGTAATAGCCATCGTGCCTGCTGCCCCCTTATCC
>JBAQEN010000493.1:0-1953 GCA_049286765.1 Methylococcaceae bacterium | reverse complement strand
GTTGACTCATCGGTTGGCGGCAAAACCGGCGTTAATCACCCTTTGGGTAAAAACATGATCGGCGCTTTTTATCAGCCGCAATGCGTTATTGCCGATGCCAATGTTCTGGATACGCTGGATGACCGGCAGTTATCGGCAGGTTTGGCCGAGGTGATCAAATATGGCCTGATCAGGGATGCCGGGTTCTTTGAATGGCTGGAAAATAATATCGGCGCATTATTGGCCAGGGACAAGCAAGCGCTGTCGTTTGCGATTGAAAGGTCATGCTTCAATAAAGCCGGGATTGTAGCTGAAGATGAAACCGAAACCGGCGGAAGAGCGACATTAAATTTGGGTCATACCTTTGGCCACGCAATTGAAACGGGTTCAGGTTACGGCACCTATCTGCATGGCGAGGCGGTAGCGATCGGCACCTGTCAGGCAGCGGATCTTTCCAGAAGAAAAGGCTGGTTAAATGATGCCGATGTGGAAAGAATTAGCGCGCTATTCAAAAAAGCCGGCTTGCCGGTAAAGCCACCGGAGCAAATCAATGCAGATCGATTTTTAGAATTGATGGCAGTTGATAAGAAAAATATTGATGGTCAAATCAGATTGATTTTATTAAAAAAAATCGGTGTTGCTACGTTGCCGATAGATGTTGACCAAAGTCTGTTAGAGCTGACACTTAAAACCTATGGCAGGGAATGATACCTTTACGTATCATGTGAAAAAGCCGTTGATGGAACAAAAAAGCAGGGCAGTTGCTTCCTTGATAACGCAGGAGCGAACTCAAAAGCTTGAATTATTGATTCACCTGCTTTCCAATTCGAGACAACCGCTCATTGTCTGCGGTCCTGAAGGGATCGGAAAAACCAAGTTTCTCAAGGTCTTACAGCAACATCAGGTTGAATCGTGGCTTTATTGTCTTTTACAAGGCAATGCGGATTTAGGTTTTGAGGAGATTCAGGAGTGCATAGCTCAAACCATCAGACAGGATAAGTCAAATAAACCGGTTCAGGGTTTACCCGGCGTTTTTACCCGGCTTGAAAACCGGCATAAGAAAATGATTTTAATGATTGATGATGCTGGATATTTAGTGCCGGGCCTGATAAACACAATCATTGAATATGCTGCTGAAAACTCCTTTTTAAGTGTTATTTTTGCCTTAACGCATGATGATTTATATGTGAAAAATGAATCAGATAGCGCGGTTGATGATTGCCACTTTATTGAAATTCCACCTTTGTCAGAAAGACAATGCGGTGAATTTTTACTGCATTTAGCCACACAAGCAAAGAATCAAGTTCCGTTTGCTGCTATCAATGACGATATGATAGCAAGCATTTATCAGGAAACGCAGGGTATTCCAGGGAGAATCACTGCTAAATTGCCTGGTGCAGTTGTCACTCAACGAAACGAAAACTCGCTGCCTATTCTCGTCGGCGCTGTGGCTGGATTAGTTGTTATCGCGTTTGGTGTGCAATGGTATAGCACTTCTGAATATAATAGGCCAACGCCTTCTGCTTCAAACGTAACCAGACAGAATGAACAATCCGTACAGATCAGCCCGGTAATTTCAGAGCAATTCGTGGGAGAGGTTATAAAGCGTTTAACAGAGTCAGGTAAGGGCAGTATTGTAAATCATGAGTCCGGAGCAAATCAGGCTGCGCTTGATTGGGCGCTATGCAATCAACAACAAGCTGATGATACTCGACAAAAAGCCACTGAATTCTTAGTGCTTGGCAGCGAATCTGATGCCAGTAAGAGCGTTAATAAGGCAGGGTTATCGGTGTCGAAAAATCCGGAAATGATAGCGCGGAAGCCAGTTGTTGAACCGATTATCAAAAGGCCAGCAGAAGTCGAAGAGAGTCAAGATAACGGTGAGCGATGGCTAAAAACTCAGGCGGATGACAATTATACATTGCAGATCATGGTGTTATCAAAGGAGCAGGCAGCGAAGGATGTTCTGAAAAA
>JBAQEN010000492.1:0-3745 GCA_049286765.1 Methylococcaceae bacterium | reverse complement strand
GCCGCGTGGTATCGCAAGGCGGTTGATTATATGGCCGATAATCCGGCGCTCAAAACCGCTTTTGTGTCCACCAACTCGATAACCCAAGGCGAACAGGTCGGCGTATTGTGGCCAGACTTGCTGCGGCGTGGGGTGAAAATCCATTTTGCACACCGGACTTTTCAATGGTCGAGTGAGGCGCGGGGTAAGGCTGCCGTGCATTGCGTTATCATTGGCTTTGCCCTGCATGACGCGGCGGACAAGCGGATTTTTGATTATGAAACCTCGCAGGCTGAAGCCCACGAGGTCAATGCCAAGAACATAAACCCGTATTTGGTGGATGCGCCTGATGTGGTCGTAGTCTCGCGCTCTACGCCGATTTGTGCAGTATCCAAAATGATAAATGGAAGCAAGCCTACAGACGGAGGCAATCTTCTTCTAACAAGTGAGGAAAACACAGTACTTTTGGCAAGAGAGCCGCAGGCGGAAAAATGGATACGTCCATATGCAATGAGTGATGAATTCATCAATAACATTGAGCGTTATTGTCTCTGGTTGGTTGATTGTCCGCCAGACCAGTTGCGCAAAATGCCTGTTGTTATGGAACGTGTTGAATTGGTGCGAAAAATGAGAACCGCAAGCACTGACAGCCAAACAAAAAAAGATGCATCAACACCGACACTATTTCAAAAAATCCGCCAGCCGATTTCGGAATATTTGGTTATTCCTCGTGTATCGTCAGAAAGGCGGTTCTATATTCCAATAGCTTTTGCCTCAAAAAATCTTATTGCTGGTGAAACGCTTCAAACGATTCCAAACGCTACCCTCTACCACTTTGGCGTTTTAACCTCGGCAATGCACATGGGATGGATGCGGAGCGTCTGTGGTCGCCTTAAAAGCGATTACCGCTATTCTGCGGGCATTGTTTACAACGCCTTTCCTTGGCCGGAAAACGTGACGGACAGGCAAAAGCAAAGCATCGAGGAAGCCGCGCAAGCGATCCTCGATGCTCGTGCAAAACACCCCGGCTCGTCGCTTGCTGACCTTTACGACCCGTTGTCTATGCCGCCGGAATTGGTCAAGGCGCACCACAAGCTTGATTTAGCTGTTGACGCGGCTTACTCCAAGAAAAAGTTTTCCGGTGATAGTGACCGGGCGGCCTTCCTGTTTGAGCTATACCAGCGGCTTATAAGCCAGCTGGAAGTGAAAAAGCCCAAGCGGCGCAAGTTGGCCTAGCTTTGGAAGGGAAAAGTCTCCAGATCACGTCCGGGCTTTTGTTTTCGTGGGGGTAACTTATTGTCAAGCAATAATTTTTCTTGCCCGTTGTTCAGATTTCACTAATACTTTTTCAACGCTAAATAAAAGGGCGCCATCCAGGAGAATATTCTTGAAAATGATAGTCAGGCTGTTTATTGCCGTTTTGATATTGGTAACGGCTATTGCTATGAATCCGATGACCTTTGCTGAGGCACGCGTATTGTTGCCGGAGAAAAGCAGTGAGTCTGCTGCGCAATCAGCCGATATTGAAGTCTTCGTTCGCAATGGTTGCCCGCATTGCGCCAAAGCAGAGCTGTTTTTGCAGGCTCTTGAACGGGAGCAACCGGCTCTGAAGATTGTCATTCATGATGTATCTCAGGAGGCTGCGGCATTGGAGCGATTACAATTCCTCGCTAAAAAACAGGGTATAGGTACGGTGAGAGTGCCTGCTTTTCAAGTAGGCGGACAATTGATTTTGGGTTTTTCTGATGAGATAACGACCGGTCAGCTTATCCGCAACGCTTTGGCTCAAGCACAAGCTCCGAAAGATCAGGATGCCTCGGGCAGTTGCGAAGCTGAGCAATCAGTGTCCTGCGAAGCCGGTGCGGACGTTTCGGCCAAACAAGAGCAACCGTTTGTTCTTGATTTCTTTGGTCATAGATTGTCGCTCGATGAAATCGGTTTGCCGCTGTTCACGCTGGCGATGGGCTTGCTGGACGGGTTCAATCCTTGTTCCCTATGGGTACTGATTCTCATGATTTCGTTGCTTGCGCCGATGAATAACCGGCTACGGATGACTGCAATCGCTGGCACCTTCGTTGCCGTGGAAGGTCTGGCTTATTTTATTTTCATGGCGGTCTGGCTTAATCTTTTCTTGCTGATTGGTTTTTCCCGCGTCTCGGAAATAGTTATTGCCGCAATTGCTCTATTGGCCGGCATGATTAATCTGAAGGATTTCTGGTTTTACGGCCGCGGCGTTTCGCTTTCGATTCCTGATGCAGCAAAGCCGGATATTTATGCCGGAATGCGGCGAGTTCTCCATGCGGAAAATCTTACCGGCGCATTGATTGGAACAATGCTGCTGGCTGTTTTGGTACAGATTGTCGAATTTATGTGCACATCAGGCTTTCCCGCGCTGTATACAAGGATTCTGACGCTGAAGCAGCTGGACAGCATCAGCTATTACGGCTATTTATTGCTTTACAATCTGGCCTATATGCTCGATGACGTTATTATTTTAGCGATAGGCGTCATCACATTGAGTCAGCGGCGGCTTCAGGAAAAGGAAGGTCGCTGGCTTAAATTAATCAGCGGTCTGGTGATGGTGGGGCTTGGTATTTACTTAATCGTAGCTCCTGGTTAAGAATATTAATCAGTCGAATGAAATAATACATCGGCATTGTGCCTGATTTATTCATACTCCGGTAAAATAGACAATTTTTGGTTTCCCTGAACGCTTGACATGAATAACGATATATTTCTCTACGATACCGAACGTTTGAAGACTATTGCTTCAGACAATACGGTAAAACAAGGGCTGGCTTATTTTTCCGAGAACCGCGTGTTTGCGCTGGATGTACAGGACAACCTGCTGACAGCTCAAGTAGAAGATGCGAATGTTAACGAGCCCTATTGGGTGGAATTGACTCAGGGTGAGGGGAACGATTTGCTCGTCAGTTGCGATTGTCCTGAGAGGGGCGGTGTCTGCAAACATGCGATTGCTGCTTTATACAGCTATGCCGAACAATTCGGATATGACGATGACAAAATTCTAGGCAGCGCTGTTGATGAGGCTATCTTAGAGCGGGTAAAAAAGGGCAGAAATGAAGTCAGTGTTAAATTAATCAGCGGTAATTTAGGTTTTGGCACCTGGCAGGCCACTTCGATACTTTCGGCCACGCATAGGAAGAAATCTTATCAGGTGCAGATTCGCTCGCTGGATCAACGGATGAACTATTGCACCTGTCCGGATCTGGCGACTAATCGTTTGGGCACCTGTAAACATATCGAAGCGGTTTTGCATTACGCCAAGAACAAACCGGACTATAAACAGCTCAAAGAGGCGGGTTGTCCGGTTTCCTTTGCATATCTGGCCTGGGAGTCGGCGACTCGCCCGGTGATTCGCTTGCATAAAACCGCGCAGGTTGATGATGATCTGGCGGCCCTATTTGCAGAATTTTTTGGTGAGGACGGCGTATTTAGCGCTCGCCTGCCGGAAGACTTTTTTCGTTTTTCCGAGCAGGTTTTGGGGCGCGAAGATTTCCAGTTAGGTGATGATGCCGTGCAATATGTGCATCAGTGTGCGGATGATGCAGCGCAAGCGGTACGCTCCCGGCAGATTGCCCAGGAAATCATGCGGATGAATGGCGTTGTGCCAGGTATTAAAGCGCGCTTGTTTCCTTATCAAACCGAAGGTGTTGCGTTTCTGGCATCGCGCGGACGCGCATTATTGGCCGATGACATGGGACTGGGCAAGACCTTGCAGGCGATTTCCGCAGCTTCCTGGCTG
>JBAQEN010000491.1:0-4572 GCA_049286765.1 Methylococcaceae bacterium | reverse complement strand
GCAGTAAGTGTTCCTGGGCTGTTTCAATTAGATTCTGCCAGGTATAAACAGAAGTAATGCCAGGCAAAATATTTACACAGGCGGCTAGTTTGTCCTTGACGAGCAGGCGCGCAATGTCCTCGGCCGTGTTTTTATCAGGGCAAGTACAGAGTATTATTTGATAACTGGTTGGCATTTTTACAGCTTATGAGAACGTAATAGGTGGATATTATCCTGGAATTTATTCCGGATTGCCTTTATATTGTAAAGAGAAGGTTAAAGATACAAAGCGAAAATTGTAAGTATTTTTACCTTTCCTGATTTTTGACGAGTATATAAGATGAAAGTTTTCCAAGTGTTGTTCCTGGTGGTGTTGTTTATTCCTTTTGCAGAAATTTATTTGCTGTTGCAAGTGGGGGCAATAATTGGCGCTTTACCGACTATTTTTTTAGTTGTATTTTCTGCGGCGCTGGGTGCATGGCTATTGAGGCAGCAAGGCTTTGCAACATTCCGGCGGTTTCAGGAAAATTTAGCGCAAGGAATGATTCCCGCTTATGAAATGATTGAAGGCCCCATCATTCTGTTGGGCGGCCTTTTATTGTTAACCCCCGGTTTTATTACCGATATGTTGGGTTTTGCTTGTTTAATTCCCTCATTACGTAAAAAAATAGCCCAATACGTGATTGAAAATCATCTTATTCAGACTGGGGGGCATTTTCAGCAAGAAAAAGCCGCTGGAAAAAATGTTTTGGAGGGTGAGTTTCGTAAAGAAGATTAAGGCGCAAGGTAAAACGTAAAATCAGTAGTAAGCTTTTGACCCTTGCGCCTAAGTATTTAGTTGTTTTCTTCAGGGGGCGCGCTCGCTTCAGGGCTCTCACCAATTTCGCAGGTGTTTCTGTTAAGTCCTGCATTAATTGGACAAAAGCCTGTAAAGCCGGTAGCAACAAGAACCAGACCAATCAGCAATAAAGCAATTGATGCTGTAAAAATTGAAATTAATATTAGCGCAGCGCCACCGTACAAGCGGTATTTCTTTTCTTTCTCACCTACATTGTGTTCAAATTTAATCATGCGTTTATAATCAAAATTCATTTTAATACCCTTCTGTGTGATTGTTATTATTTTAAAAGCAATGTTTCTGTTCGTCATTACAGAACCCAAAGCAATATACACAGCTTAAAAAAATGTGCAAGCAATAAAACAATGGATGTCACCTCAATAATAGAACCTTTAAATGATGCCCAGCGTCAGGCTGTTACCGCGCCTTCACAAGCCATGCTCGTGCTGGCAGGCGCCGGCAGTGGCAAAACACGGGTATTGGTCCATCGTATCGCCTGGCAAATTCAGGTGGAAGGTGTGTCGGCGCATGGCATTCTGGCGGTAACGTTCACCAATAAAGCGGCAAAGGAAATGCGCTGCAGAATTGAGGATTTGCTCAAAGTATCTGCCCATACACTATGGATAGGCACTTTTCACGGGATTGCGCATCGTCTGTTAAGGCGGCATGCTAAGCAGGCAAAATTGCCTGAGACTTTTCAGGTCATGGATTCCGGTGACCAGTTAAGAGTTATCAAGCGTCTGTTAAATACGCTTAATTTTGACGATTCCAAGTGGCCGCCACGGGAAGTGCAATGGTATATCAATGCACAGAAAGATGAAGGTATCAGAGCGAGGCACATGGTCGAGTCAGCGGATATCTATCAACGGCAAATGCTGAGGGTCTATCGTGCCTACGAGGAACTTTGCGAGCGTTCCGGGCTGGTGGATTTTGCCGAATTACTGTTGCGGGCGCATGAATTGTTACGCGATAACCCGGATGTACTGGTTTTTTATCAGCAGCGTTTCAGACACGTGCATGTCGATGAGTTTCAGGACACCAATACGATTCAATATGCGTGGTTACGGCTATTGACGGACGGCAAGGACAACCTGTTTGTCGTCGGTGATGACGATCAGTCTATTTATGGCTGGCGTGGCGCGAAGATTGAGAATATCTACAGCTTTCAAAAACACTATCCGAACCATCAAGTCATCAAGCTGGAACAGAATTACCGGTCCACCGGCACTATTCTTAAGGCGGCTAACAAGATTATTGCCAATAATGCAGGACGTATGGGTAAAGAGTTATGGACAGACGCTGGCGAGGGCGACCTGATTTCATTATATGCGGCTTTTAATGAACAGGATGAAGCCTATTTCGTGGTCGAGCGTATCAGAGCCTGGATCAATGAAGGCGGGCTGCGTAGTGATGCCGCCATTTTATATCGATCCAATGCGCAGTCACGTCAGTTTGAAGAAAAATTGATGGCCACGGGTATTCCTTACCGTGTTTATGGTGGATTGCGCTTTTTTGACCGGGCGGAAATTAAAAATGCGTTGGCTTATTTACGGCTCATGTCCAATCGACATGATGATGCGTCGTTTGAACGCGTTATTAACACGCCGGCGCGCGGCATAGGCGCCAAAACCCTGGATGATATGCGCTGCATAGCCCGCGATCAAAGCATATCATTGTGGGCGGCCGCTATCGTATTGATTAATCAGCGTACCATGACGGCGCGCGCGACCAATGCCCTGATAGCCTTTTTGGAACTGATCAAGCAACTGGATAAACAGGCAGAAGGATTGGAACTTTATGAAAAGGTTAAACTGGTCGTCGAAAAATGCGGCCTGGTTGAGCTGTATCAAAAAGAAAAAATGGATAAAGGCGAAGAAAAAATAGAAAACCTGGAAGAATTAGTCAACGCAGCACGCCTTTTTGATTTTTCCGGTGATCAGGATAATGAAGAAAACCTCAGTGAACTGGATATGTTCCTGGCCCATGCTGCACTGGAAGCGGGAGATAGTCAGGGTGATGATTATGAAGACTGCGTACAGCTGATGACGCTGCATTCTGCAAAAGGTCTGGAATTTAAGCTGGTATTTCTGGTTGGTATGGAAGAAGGCTTATTTCCGTCACAGCAGTCCGTTGATGATGCCGGGAGACTGGAAGAAGAGCGCAGGCTTTGTTATGTTGGTATGACGCGAGCCATGCAGCAATTGTATTTGACCTACGCCGAATCCAGGCGCTTATATGGGCGCGAAAGTTACCCCAGACCATCACGATTTTTACGCGAGATTCCCAATGAATTCATACAGGAAGTCAGAATGCGCGCCAGTATCAGTCGCCCACTTACCGCAGACAAACCGAAAACGATATCATTACAGGCGACAGGAAGTTATCGATTAGGACAAAGGATCAGTCATGCCAAATTTGGTGAAGGCATCGTCTTGCAAATGGAGGGATCCGGCGCGCAGGAAAGAGTGCAGGTCAATTTTAAGCAAGCAGGTGTTAAATGGTTGATGTTGGCCTATGCTAAACTGGAAGCGCTGTAGTATTTACCGGATCAGCTAGTGCGGCACCGCGTTACATCGACGATTAGACTTTGATAATATTTGTAATTATCAAAATTACTAAAACATCACTATGACTTACGAACACGGGCTGCACTGGCTTAACTCACACGACTTCATTGTCGCCGCACCTTTGACAAGGGATAGATTTGCCTGCTTGCAATCCATGTTCAAGCGCACTGTAAATTGTATGCCAATGCTTTGTTGTAAATACAATATACCTGTGCAGGCGCGACAAACTCGCCCCTATAAAGGAGGCGCGATTGCTCTAGGTCTTTTCGGCAATTTCGTTGTGATCCAAGAAGATAGCTATCATTTCCCTCGGCGAGAAGATTGGAGATTAACCCAGTGCTTTTACTTTTGAATTCAGTCTGCTTTTGCCGCGTGAGGCTTTATTTTTATGGATAATGCCTTTAGTTACCGCTGAATCAATAACGGATACGACTGTTCTGTATGCGGCTTGCGCCTTTTCTTTGTCGCCGGCGTTAACAGCGGCAATAACTTTTTTCACAAATGTACGCAAGTTGCTACGTTGTCCTGCATTGCGAATACGGCTTTTTTCCGCTTGTTTCGCACGTTTTTTAGCCTGTGGTGTATTAGCCATGATATCCCAATTCTCTGTATAGGAGTTAAATCAAACGGCCATTATCTTTTGAATCTCTTTTATTGTCAATAACCGGATTGTGACAATTATAGAATGCACGCATTATTTCAAATGCCGTGGCTGGCAATAAAGCTTTTTCAATGGCATCAGCTTGAGGCTGCGCTCGCAAGGATGCCAACTGCTGTTTACAGGATTATTTTAAGCCTGGAATTTTATAGCTCACGGTCCCATCGCAGGTAATCGCCTTCCTTATTAAGGGCCGGGTTGAAATATCGTTGTAATGGCATAGTAGTGATGGGTAGATGATCCTGATTAATTGTGGCTCTTGCTGAAATTTGACAGACCCCGGAAGTCATGATATATAAAAATTTTACTTTCGGAGAATGCCATGATTCAAGAAAAAGGTTATTTAAAAGGCCAGTTTGAGGATGCCGTATTCACCATTCTTAAAGGCATTGATCGAGATGTTGAGCGAGGAGAAGATATGCTCATGTTGGGGTTTGGTGTGGTCATGTTGTCTTCCTCATTCGCGCCTGTAGCGCCGCCGACTGTCCTTTTACCTCTGGTAGCGCTTGTTTTTGCTATCTCTGCGGGGT